>VGGT01000338.1 GCA_016868485.1 Bacteroidota bacterium | reverse complement strand
TCGTCCCCTTAAATCCATACCACTTAAAACAGTTCCATCATAAATCGAACGCCCATTAGCAAAGGGCGTTTCTTGAACCTGAGATACCCGAACGATCCCACCATTGACGATACGAAGTATGCCAAAGCTTTGCACTGTATCGGGACTAACGGCCTCATTTCCTTGATTATCAACGGCTTTTACAAAATACCGGATGTATCCCAAGTTTTGCGTTAGGGCCGATCCGGGAATTGTTGCGGTAAAGGAATCAACCGAAACAGTAGTCATACTAACGGAATCGTAAGGTGTTCCGCTTAAACCAGGGGCAAAAAATAATTTTGCTGAGGTTACTGAGCCATCGAGGTCGGTGATGCGGGCTGCAATGCTCACGGGCTGTGCGACAGCAGGTACCATTGGATTGGCTGTAAGATTGGCTACAAATGGAGGAGAAGCAGTAACGGGGCCTAAATCAGTCGGAATCAGCGGCACAATTTCGTAGCGAGGATATAATGTAGCAAAGTTCGTTTCGGTAATAACCCCTCGAATGTACTCAAATGCTTTTCCTTGTTGAACAAATACTGGGGCTTGTGGATTGGGTGGTGTTGATGCGGTCGATGAAATGAAAGGGGGTCTGAAGAATCGAGAAGCATCGCGTACATTCATCTCGGCACCAGATGCGTCTCTAACGAGCCAAGAAACCCTGCCACTACCAAAAATGCTCACCCCTGTAACAAGCACATTGTTGAGTTGCACATACATTCCTTCATAAGGCTCTCCTGTTGGTTTTTGTATGGTTTGTGGTACAGAGGGATTGCTTGGGTTGAATTGCATGAATTGATTCACGCTTGCAGGTCGTGGCGATGGCAAGGAAGCAGAAAATCCTACGACTTGAGAAGCCACCGGAATCAGATTGATTTGTGTTTCTCCAGAATTTGGGCTTGCATCTTGAAATTCGGAGACTACCCCCGTACATTCAACTATATTTCCTGGTTGGAAATTATTGAAGAATCCTGTAGCCGAAGAATCTGCGATCGCTGGAAGGCGAACCAGCAACCCGCGCCAAGCATTGTCGCCCAAGCCATTGGTGTCTACCAAATATGTGGCCTTCCAATTGGTACTTAAAGCATGGTCACGTGGATTAAAAACGACCAATCCACGCACCCGAACGGTATCGTTTAGATAACGTGTGAGGGTACGACCCGTTAAAAGAGTGTCGGGATGCACATACTGAATGCTATCAATACTGCGTAGTGGATAAACTTGGGCTTCGACAGTTTTCGAAAAAATCAAACCAACGATAAAAGCCAATAGAAAAGTAAATCGATTGAAGGTCATATTTCAGAATTTGGGCAAAATTGACCTTTTTATCTGTAAATCGCAACAGAAAAATGTGGCCTCTTCTATCGAACCATCTACCTATCGTGGAATGCGAATCCAGAGTCTATTCAATAGACAACTTCAATGTGGCTTTTGATCTGTAATTAGAGCGTATGACCAACGTATACCAGCCCGGATTTAATGCTTCTCGACTGATTTGAAGTACAG
>VGGT01000337.1 GCA_016868485.1 Bacteroidota bacterium | reverse complement strand
GCCATTCTGGCTTTTCTGCGTTCATCACCTGCTGCCTTTAGTCCACTTTTCTTCGCATCAATACGTTCCTCTTTCGACTGCAACCACGATCCAAATCTGCTTTCTGCTTCCTCCGCGGAAAATGCACCTTTGGCTACGCCATCTTGGAGGTGCTTTTTCATCATGACCCCCTTGTAGGAGAGGATGGCACGACAAGTGTCGGTGGGTTGAGCCCCATTCCGAATCCATTGAACGGAATCATCGACCGATAAATCGATCGTGGCGGGGTTGGTGTTTGGGTTGTACGAACCCAAGCGCGCTATGTATCGACCATCACGTGGTGCACGGGCGTCGGCTACCACAATGTGGTAAATAGGCCGACCTTTCCTTCCGAAGCGCTGCAATCTAATTTTTACGGACATAAGAAATGAGCGAGTTATATTTTTTAGAGGCGCAAAGATACGAAAAAATAAGTTCTAAAGCAATTTAAAGTAAATGCTTCGATTATCTTCGTTTCATCCCGGCTGGCATGCCCGGAAAACCCATCGGCCCTTGGTTCATCTTTTTGATCATCTCCTTCATTTCCTGAAACTGTTTGAGCAGTTGATTCACTTGCTGTACGCTGGTACCGGAACCCCGGGCGATTCGCTCTTTGCGACTCACATTGATGCTCTCTGGATGGGCACGTTCGCCTGGCGTCATGGATAGGATCATGGCCTCAATCGGCACAAAGGCAGAATCTGAAATATCCAAATCTTTGACCGCTTTTGACATTCCCGGTATCATACCCAGCATTTCCTTAATGTTCCCCATTTTTTTAATCTGTTTGATTTGGCCCAGGAAATCCGACAAATCAAACTGATTGCGACTCATTTTTTTACTCAGGCGCTCCGCCTCTTGCTCATCGATTTCCGCTTGGGCACGTTCAACCAGGCTCACCACATCGCCCATACCAAGGATTCGATTGGCCATTCGATCGGGGTGAAATACCTCTAATGCCTGCATTTTCTCACCCGTACTCAAGAACTTGACCGGTTTGCCTACGGTATAACTAATACTCAGCGCAGCACCGCCACGGGCGTCACCATCCATTTTGGTGAGCACCACGCCTTCATAGTTGAGCGCATCATGAAAGGCGCGAGCGGTGTTTACCGCATCTTGACCCGTCATGGCATCCACGACAAATAAAGTTTCACAGGGACGCAAGTCGCTGTGCAATCCCTTGATTTCGGTCATCATTTCCGTGTCTACCGCGAGCCTACCCGCTGTATCCACAATAACCACCCCATATCCTTCTATGCCGGCTTTACGCACAGCAGATCGGGCAATACTCAACGGATTCTTTTCTTGAAGGTCGCTGAATACTTCTACACCAATGCCTTCGCCCAGTATTTTTAATTGATCGATTGCGGCCGGACGATAAACATCGCAAGCAACCAACATCACTTTTTTGTTTTGTTTACGGAGTCGGTCGGCCAACTTTGCACTAAAGGTGGTTTTACCTGAACCCTGCAAACCGGCGATCAAAATAACCGCCGGATGACCACT
>VGGT01000336.1 GCA_016868485.1 Bacteroidota bacterium | reverse complement strand
CGTCGGTGATGCGACCGATGGGGATGTCGTAGATGTCGAGCTCGTCGCGTTCGATAAAAAACAGGAGCAGATCGAAGGGCCCTTCGAAGTGTTGAAGCCTGATTTCGTAGCTCATTGCGTGCCCCTGGGTTTATGGCTTGTTGGTTTTAGTCGGTCACCGTTCCGCCCGCTACTACAGCGGTATAGGTATCGGGACGAAGATACGTGCTGGCGAGTGCGTGTAGTTGCTCAGGCTGTATGGTTTGAAGGGTATCCAAATACCGTTGGTAGTAGCCGAAGTCTAACCCAAACACCTGCACGTCGGAGAGCCGGTCGGCGGGGGAAAATGGGCCCTCGAATGCGCTTCGGAGGCTGCCCTCGAGGTAGGCCCTCACTCGATTGAGCTCTTCTGGGGTCACGCACTCCGTGTACAGGCGATTCATTTCATGGATGATTGCTGCGCGCGCCTCGTGGTCTACCGATGCCCCCACCTCGGTGGAAATGCTGATCCATCCACTCATCACCCGCGAATGAATGGCTGCCCCGACTCCATAGGTATAACCCTTGTCTTCTCTGAGGTTTTTCATGAGCCGCGACCCAAAGTAGCCGCCGAGTAGGGTGATGAGTACCTCTAAGGCGGGGTAATCGGGATGTGTGCGTGTTGGGGCTGTTCGACCCAACCGAAGGGCGTGCTGGGTAGCATCGGCTTTTTCGACCCGATGCCAGTGGGGCAGTTGTCCTGATAGCGTGGTGCTTTCTGCAGGGCTGGCGCTTTCTGCGAGGCTGGCGCTTTCTGCAGGGCCAGCCCTTTCTGCATGCGAGGCGCGATCCACTGAGGGATGCGCTCTTGGGCCTTGATCAAAGGTGTGCTGTGCGCTGATGCCTACAGAATGACTTGATGCACCCACGATGCCCTTTGGCAGTTCGGCAGGGCAACTGCGCTGTAGTTTAAGGAGGGCTTGATGGGTGTTCCCCCCGGCCACCACCAACCGAAGTCCCTCGACGGTGTAGAATTGCTGATGAAACGCCCGCAAATCATCAACCGTCACCGATAGAAGGTCTTCCTCACGTGTGCTGTACCCATACGGGTGCTGGGGCCCGAACAGCAAACCCATCAACCGATTGCGCGATAATACACTGACTTTATTGCGCGATACCGACAATTCCTGTAGGCGGTTTTGAATGGTGGTCTTGAGTTCATGCTCGGGAAAGGTAGGCTGGAAGATGATTTCCCATACCAGGGGCAAAACCGCTTCGAGGTGCTTGCCCAGGCAATACACGCCCACCATGCTTCGGTGCACGCCCCCTTCATGGTGGAGGTAGGCCCCGTAGTAGTCGAGCTGCTCGGCGATTTGCTTGCTGTTGTGGCCAACACTCCCTTCCTGCAACATGCGGTTGGTGAGCGCGGCCAACAGCGGCTTCGATTCGTGCCAGGAACCGGCCGGAAACTGCCATTCAATCCGCACGAGGTCTTGTCCACCCCCTTCAATGAGATCCACTGGGAGTAGTCCACCCGCCCATTCGATCGGCTGTTGCACCACCACCGGCCACACCATTTCAGGC
>VGGT01000335.1 GCA_016868485.1 Bacteroidota bacterium | reverse complement strand
CCGAAAAACGCCGCAGCGTGGTCGTCCGAAAGTAGAGGTTGTTGGGCTCATCGAGAGAACGCGACGTTTTTATGTGGGTATTCTTCGACGACAAGGAGAAGTATGGCGGGTGTCGGTAGACCTGCCTGGTTATTTACTTAATTTTAGATTGATCAATGCGCCAGACACAGTTTTCGATGAAGGAAAAAAGGTCGTGGTAGAAGTTGTTGACTGGCCCACAGGGCAGCCGACGCCCCGGGCAGAGTTGCGCGAAATATTGGGTGCTCCAGGGGATAACGACACGGAGATGCAAGCCATAGCTGCTGAATTTGGGTTTCCGCTTGGGTTCAGTCGCGATGCACTCGACGAAGCAAATAGGTTCACTCCTGAGCCCAGTGAGCAGGATGCGGTAGGCCGAAGAGATTTTAGGTCAATCGCCACCATTACCATAGATCCAGTCGACGCGCGTGATTTCGACGATGCGCTTTCTCTGCGAAAATTAGGCGCGGACCGCTGGGAATTGGGTGTTCATATTGCAGATGTATCGCATTACGTTCAAAGCGGAAGCGCACTCGACCACGAAGCGCGTGAACGCGCGACATCGGTCTACTTAGTGGATCGGGTTATGCCTATGCTGCCCGAGCACTTGAGTAATTTGGTGTGTTCGCTCAGACCCGACGAAGATAAATTGGCCTTCAGTGCCGTTTTTGAGATCGATGATCAGGCAAAAATTCTCGCTGAGTGGTATGGACGAACCATCATTCGCTCACGGAAACGGCTCACTTATGAGCAGGCAGAGGAGGTCATTGTGCGGAACAGCACAGAAAACAACAGCACAGAAAACAAGGGGACGGATTTTGATTGGGGTCAAATGGTGCTGGAATTGAATCGCATAGCATTGATATTGAAGGCACAGCGCTTCGCAGCGGGGTCAATCCGTTTCGAATCGGAAGAGCTTCGGTTTGCCTTCGATGAAAAGGGGAAACCCACGGAGGTATTTGTAAAACCCCACCTTCAATCCCACAGTCTGATCGAGGAATGCATGTTACTGGCCAATCGTAAGGTTTCGGCCTTTATGGCCCATCAGGCGAATGAGCGCTACAAGAATAGCATTGTCTATCGGGTTCATGATCAGCCAGACCCAGAGCGATTAGAGAACTTTTCGCGTTTTGCGGCCCTATTTGGCTATAAGATCAGGACCGGCAGCAGAGATCAAATTACGGCATCATTAAATGCCTTGGCCGATCAACTTGAGGGTAAGCCAGAAGCAGGAGTGGTGGAATCCATGGCCATTCGTTCGATGGCCAAAGCACGCTACACGGCACAGAATATTGGGCACTATGGACTCGCTTTCACGCACTATTCCCATTTCACTTCACCCATTCGGCGCTACCCCGATCTCATGGTTCATCGGCAACTTCAGGATATCCTCGACGCAAAGCCACCGATGTCAGTTTCATTGGTCGAGGCAGACTGTGTGCACAGCAGTGATCGAGAAAAGGCTGCTGTACAGGCCGAGCGCACTTCGGTCAGGCTCAAGCAAATTGAGATGCTCGAGGGAATGACGGGTCA
>VGGT01000334.1 GCA_016868485.1 Bacteroidota bacterium | reverse complement strand
CAAAGGCACCAAGCTCGATTTGGAGGTAGGCATGAGTGTACCCGATTCATTGATACCCATTCCTGATCTGGTAGGACTCAGTATCGATGAGGCCCGTATGCTGTTGCATGAAAACGGTTTGTTTATGGGAAAAATAAGCGAGGAATCCACAATAACTCAAACAGACAGGACGTTGATCATTCGACAAAGTCCCGAATCGAGTTCTGAAGAACTCATTAGAACCCTAACACCCATCGATGTTTGGATTGCTCCCGAATAGAGGCCATTGCAAAGAATTTTATATCATTATGTTGGGCAACCAACTTCAAATGAAACCAATCCTTGCATCACTCTTGCTTTTCACAGCAATGAGCGTTCAGGCGCAAGAGTTCACTAGCCCGATTACATCCCTGAAGTCCTTACAAGCCTATGCCTCATCGCATCGGGCCGCCTACATCCTAGACACCATGAACCTACCTCTGGTGGATGATTTCTCGCGACCCGATTTATGGCCTTCACCCAGCATTTGGACCGACAACCACGTATTCATTAATACGGACTTAGCCATATCACCTCCAACCTTGGGCGTTGCCACTTTCGACGGGCTCAACGCAGCAGGACGCGCCTACGATACGGTGCCAAGCAGTAGGGGAGTAGCCGATCAATTGACCTCCCAAGCTGTAAACCTTCAAAATCTAAGTGTTGCCGACTCCGTCTACCTCAGTTTTTTTTGGCAACCAGCGGGTCACGGCGAGCAACCCGAGTCAACAGACTCATTGGCGGTAGAATTTTGGGGCTCAGATTCGATATGGCACGTCGTTTGGAGCCAACGAGGAACTTCCTATCTACCGTTTCGGCAGCAATTGTGTGGATTATTGCATCCCCGTTATTTCCATTCAGGATTTCGCTTTCGGTTTTCAGCCTTCGGCAGCTTAACCGGTTTGGTGGACCTTTGGCACATCGATTACGTGAAATTGGCGCGCGCCCGGAACAGTACCGATACGGTCTACACAGATGTCGCCATCAAAGAACGACCAAATTCGCCCATTTCGCCCTTGCGAAGGGCGCCTTATCGGCAACTTTTATCAGCGCCCGGCAATTTTCCGATTTCTCCCATTTCATTGCCCGTCACCAATCTTGGATTGGTTGACCGCAACATGGCCCATTCCTATACCTGTATTGATGCTGCCGACAACAGCTTGGTTCAAAGTGCCCCTACACAGAATATTTCACCATTTACCGCGCTCAGTAGCCGGACCATAGATTACCCGTCTTTTGCCATACCCGTTCGCAACACGGACAGCTTAAACCTCGATTTCACCTACATCATTCAGGCTAATCCCGACGATTGGCGCGCCAACGATACCCTGAGAACACGACTGTCTTTGTGGAATGATTACGCCTACGACGATGGGACGGCCGAAACGGGTTATGGGATAAATCTATTAGGCGCCAGCATAGCCTATAAATTTTATGTAGCGACGCCAGATACCCTCAGAGGGGTGTGGATGTATTTCATTGAAGCGGCCGAAAGTGCCTCGCGAGAATTATTTAACCTCAAAGTATGGTCGCGCATTGGA
>VGGT01000333.1 GCA_016868485.1 Bacteroidota bacterium | reverse complement strand
TGTGCCGCAGAAAAGGTCATCGAGCGCCGTGTGCGCGATGGGAAGACGTTTTTTGTGGTGAACGACTACGACAAATTGAGGGTTTTGTTTGGTGAACTTCTGCGAGAGATCCAACGCATTAAAAGTGAAGGGGATTTCAAAGCGGGGGCACAGCTCGTGGAGCAATATGGCGTGAAGGTCGACCAAAAACTCGCCGAGGAGGTTCGTCAACGCTACGCCCGAATGGGAAGCCGCGCTTATTCGGGTTTTATTCAACCCAAACTCTCTGCCGAATACGACGCACAAGGTAAAATTCGTGAGGTGAAGGTGGAATACCCCGCCGATTTCACGGAGCAGATGCTCGATTATGGCCGCAACCATGCCCATTTGCCTGTGGTTAATGATTGATGATTTGAGCGCGTTTGTCGTGCCTGATGCCTGGGGAGGGGGGCTTCCTTCATGAATACGTACTGGCGTTTGGTGCAGTTTGCCCGCCCGCTGCGGCGCTATATCCCGCAATACCTCTTCTTTTCGGTGGCAGGCATCGTTTTTGGGGTGGCCAATTTCACCCTGCTGATCCCCTTACTAAACCTCATTTTTGATACTGTGCCTGTGGCCGTGGCCGATCATCCGGGCGCATTCCGCTTCGATGAAGCGTACATCAAAGGCTTGTTTCTCTATCATTTTTATGGTGTGATGGCTGATGGGGGTAAAATGGCGGCCTTGCGCTTTGTTTGTGCTACGGTCCTCCTGTCGGTACTCCTGTCCAACACCTTCCGGTATTTGAGTCAACGCTTGCTCAATGGACTGCGCACCATGGTTGTGCTCCGACTTCGTCAGGCCTTATTTGCCCAGTTGAGTAGTCTCCATGTGCATTTCTACCACAAAGAACGGGCGGGCAATCTGATTTCGGTGGTTTCTAACGACGTAACGGAGGTCGAACATTCCATTGTGAGTACGTTTCAGGTGGTTTTGCGCGAACCCCTGGTGTTGTTGGGTTATTTGCTGCTGTTGTTGCGCATTTCGGTGGACCTCACGGTTTTTGGACTGATTCTGCTGCCAGTGACCGGGGTGGTGATCGGGAGCATCACCCGACGCCTGCGTCGTGAGGCGGGAACCGGACAGGAACTGCTGGGGCGACTGATTTCTTCAACCCAGGAAGCCATCTCCGGAATCAGGATCATTAAAGCATTCAATGCCCTTGCTGCGGTGCGTACCCGCTTTGACCGCGAGAACAGCGCATACCGCCAGGTCCTTAAGTCTATTTTTCACCGAAAGGAACTGGCTTCGCCGGTTTCGGAGGTGATGGGCATCGCGGCGGTACTCGGCATTATTCTCTATGGGGGTTCTTTGGTGATCCAAGGCCGAGGCGGCTTGTCGGCCAGCGAATTCATAACCTATATCATCCTTTTTTCTCAGCTCTTGCCGCCAGCGAAGGCGATGACGGCCGCTTTCACCAATATTCAGCGTGGACTGGCGGCAGCGGACCGGATTTTTGACTTATTGGACCGGCAGGATGCGGTTCAGGAACGAAAGGATGGACCGACTGTTCCCATTCATACCCTGAATGAAGCGATTGAATGG
>VGGT01000332.1 GCA_016868485.1 Bacteroidota bacterium | reverse complement strand
CACCGAATCGGGCGATATCATAACGCGCGATGGGGTTTTCGAGGATTATCGTCTGCGGATGTTTGGTTGGTTGATGTCGGCCCGTATGGGTCGCCTGTTTCCGATCGATCCTGCCAAACCCAACCGCGGGCTCAGCTTGGAGCTGGGGATCGGGGTGATGCAACACAAGATCAGAATTGAGACCCCCGTGCTGAACAGCCCCCAGCTGTCGGCCGAATACAAACGCGGCTACGACCGGCTCAGCAATGGCCTTTGCTTGAGCCCGTCCTTGGGCTATCTCCATTATGCACCGAATCGGCGCATCAACTATTTCATACGGCTGGAGGGTCACCTGGCACAAACACGAAATAGGCGGACAGTGAACTACGACACGGGCCTGCCCGACCACCGACTGCGGCGCGATGCGCTTTGGGGACTTCGTGCGGGTTGGATTTTACCTTTATACCGCAGGGCCGAAAAGGAGGTCAACTTTTTTTGACCATAGATGCGGTGGCTTTATGATTTAGGGATATGGGGATATGGCGCCGCCGTTCGACTCGCCGCACTGTTGGGGAATCAACGTGCGCGTTTATGGGTACTCGGACGAAAGGAGGTGTGGGCAAGCTTGTCGGCATGGCAGCAAAATCGGGGGAATCGACAGGTGCTGTGGCTTCATGCGGCCTCTGCCGGTGAATTCGAACAAGGCCGACCGATTCTTGATGCGCTAAGGGAACGAATTCCCGACCTGTATATATTGGTGAGCTTCTTTTCGCCTTCTGGCTACCAGCTGCACAAAACCTATTCGGGCGCAGATGGCATTGTTTTTCTGCCCGAGGATACACCCTCGAATGTGGCCCGCTGGATGGCGTTGGTGCGCCCCGACCTCAGCCTATTTGTTAAATACGAATATTGGTACCATTTTTATCGGGCGCATCGACGTGCTGGCCTCCCTTTGTGGGTGGTTTCCGCTCCTTTTCGCCGCTCGCAGCCCTTTTTTCGCAGACCTACAGCCCGATTTTGGGGGGAAATGCTGGAAGCGGTCACTCATTTTTTTGTGCTCAATGCCGAATCAGCGGCCCTGCTTGGCGCATTGGGCATAGAACGGGTCAGCATCAACGGAGATACCCGTGTTGATCGGGTGATGAAAATCCGTGATGAGTCGTTTTCCGACCCCATTCTCGATGCTTTCAGCTCAGGTGCCCGTGTGCTGGTGGCCGGAAGTACCTGGCCCCAGGACGAAGAACTCCTACTGAACAGCTTAAATACCTTGATGGCTGATGCCCAAGGGCCACCGATGAAGTTGATTTTGGTGCCTCATCATCCCAATACGGAACGCATCGATGAGGTAATCGGTCAAAATAAAGGTACCATGGGCCGCATGATCCAATGGTCAAAGGCCGACCCCTCGATGGCTGCGGAAGCGCGGATCTTATGGATCGATCGGATGGGTATGCTGTCGCGCCTGTACCGCTACGCCAACATGGCCTGGGTTGGGGGTGGCTTCGGATTGGGTATTCACAATATTCTAGAGCCTGCCGTCTACGGAATTCCCGTCGGATTTGGTCCCAATTACCACCGATTTGCTGAGGCGCATACCCTATT
>VGGT01000331.1 GCA_016868485.1 Bacteroidota bacterium | reverse complement strand
GCAAGGCATGATGGATGCTCAGGCCCAAACTCTGAATAACTTGAGGCAGACGATAAGTAAGGCCCTCCTCGGCTTTGAGGAGAGCGGACTCACTGTTCGGGAGCAGAACGGCAGGGTTTACGTCTCTTTATCGGAGAAACTCATGTTTAAGGTGGGCAGTGCCGATGTGGATCCACGGGGTCGACAGGCCATACAGGAGTTGGGGAAAGTACTGGCAGGAAATCCCGACATTAACATCATGGTGGAGGGACACACCGACGACCAGGGTGGCGATGCCCTAAACTGGGATTTAAGCGTACGAAGGGCCACCAGCATTGTGAAAATACTGGTCGAGAATCCGCAAATCGCGCCTGCTCGAATAACCGCAGCGGGACGCGGCAAACATCTACCGCTTGAGTCGGGCAAATCGGCCGAAGCCCGAACCCGCAACCGCCGCACAGAGATTATCCTTACGCCCCAACTCGATTTACTCTTTCAGTGGCTGGAAACGCGCTGATTGGTATCGTTTATTTCCATGAAACCCCAAACAAAGAGCAAGGACCATAGTATAAGTTACCGTGTTCTGGGGCTGATGTCGGGCAGTTCACTCGATGGCATTGACTGGTGCATGGCCAATTTTGACGTGTTCAACGCGAAGTGGTCATTTCAAATTGAGGGATGTGGCTTCTTGCCCTACTCTTCAGAGCTGGTGGAACGCCTCACCCGCGCCCATTTGCTGCCTGTTCACGAGGCCATGTTGCTGCAACATGATTTCGCCGAGATCAGCACCGCCGCCGCTCAAGCGGGCATCGAACAATTCGGGGAACCCCTATTGATTGCAGAACATGGCCATACCCTGGTGCACCGCCCCGAATTGGGCTACACCTGGCAAATGACCGCGGCCCCCATGCTCGCGGCCCGCTTTCGCGTTCCGGTCGTGGGCGATTTCCGTCGCGTTGATGTGGCCTTGGGTGGGCAAGGAGCGCCGCTTGTGCCCTACGGAGACGCCTTGCTTTTTTCCGAATATGCTGCCTGCCTCAATCTCGGTGGAATCGCCAATTTATCCTTCGACGAGCATGGAAAACGGATTGGATTCGATGTCTGTTTTGCGAACCAGGTACTCAATCGGCTCGCCCAGAACCTTGGACTCCCCTTCGATCAGGGAGGATCCCTGGCGGCCAACGCCAGAAACGCTGCCGATGATACCAAGCGTTCCCGTGTGGCCAGCGCCCTTTCAGAATGGGCCGACATTGACTTTTTGCGTCCCTTTCCCCCCCCTTCATTGGGCCGAGAAACACTCGAAACAGACATCTTACCCCGTCTGCGTGCAACCAATTTGTCATCTGACGATTTGCTTTGGGCCTGGTGTGCGCATATCGCTCAAAGCGTTTCTCATTACCTCCAATTCAAGGGAATCAAAGGACGAATATTGGTGACTGGCGGTGGCGCTTTCAATCAATTTCTCATGGATTGCCTTCGGGCAAGCGCTTCTACAGATGCTCAATGCCATTGGGAAACAGGATCCGAGGCCCTCATTACCCATAAAGAGGCGCTGCTCTTCGGTTTTTTCGGTCTACTTCGCTATCTAGGGCTCCCGAATGTGGATGGTTGTTACACGGGTTCGGCG
>VGGT01000330.1 GCA_016868485.1 Bacteroidota bacterium | reverse complement strand
CTTTAAGGTCGTGGAGTATGTCGCCACCTCCGGCAATAACCAACGGCAAATCGTGCCGCGCCATCGTCTGAAGCAGGGTGGGAAGTCCACGCCCCACATTCACGGCGCCTTGGTAGAGAAGGAAGCCCGACTGTCTGCTTTCTTTGAATGCGCTTCGGTAATGGGGCATATTATAAACCAACCGCATACGCAGGCCGTGGCGTTGGGCATAGTATTCGGCAACACCGGGGCTCACCGTGTAGCTGTAGCGGATGCCGGGCAGGAATAGTTTTTCGATCAGTTGCCAAATCCCACGCACCCACGGGCGATTTGAAAGTTCCGGGACCCCAGTGAACATCTCATGCGCATCCCAAATGATGGGTTTTCGGCGGAGGAAGGCGGCGAGGCGAAGGGCCACAAGGGTATCGGTATCGACCGCTGTGAAGGCATCGACCGGGGCGCTGAGGGCCAAGAGACCCAAGCGAATGGTATACTCTGCGTAGAACAGGGGCCCTTTGTGAAACCACATATTCAGCCGGCTTTGGGTGTATGGGCTGCTGAGCAGCGGTGGGCTGTGGGGTAGGCGGCGCCCAACCAAGTGAACCTGATAACCCGCCCTATGTAGGCTCAGCGCCGTTTTTTGCATGCGCTGGTCGGTGTTGAGGTCGGTGGTGACGGCCAGGAGCAGGCGTTTGTTCATGGGGCTAGGTAAACGTTCTCCTGTTCGTCGATGCGGAGGAGTCCTTCATCGGCCAAATATCGTATGCAATAGCGAATTTGGGCGGGGTGGCCAGGTTTGATCCCCTCAACGAGCTTTTTTAAGGTCGTAGGCGCCGCTCGGCAGGTTTGGTTGATTTGCTGGCGAATGGATGCAAAAAGCGCCGGATCGGGTCGTTCGTGGTGGTATTGAATGCAGGCATCGCATTGCCCGCAGGGTGGCGATTCCTGTTCCCCGAAGTAAGCGAGCAGAAGGGTGGCGCGGCAAACATCGGATTGTTCAGCGTAGCTGAGCATCGACTGCAGTTGCGCCTGCTTGCGTTCTTTGAGTCGCGCGTAGGTCTCGGGGGGAAGGTGCAGATGCGACTCGGGAACCCGGTCGCGCAGCCAGACCAGGAGGGGTTGATCGCTTCGCGGTATGTATTGCGCGATTTTTTTTCGTTTCAATTCTTCGAGACCGGCCCTCAGTTCGTCGGTGGCGATGCCGAGTTTGCGCCCAATAGCCACCTCATCGATCGAGGCATATTCGTCCATAATTCCGGTATAGCTGCGCAGCAATTGCTCCACCATGCGCCCCAAAAGGGGGTTCGTGGCCCTGAATTCATCCAATTCACGCGCCGGACAGGTAAAGCGCAGTCGGGAGGGCACCAACAGGCTGTCGTCGACCAGCAGGTATCCGGCTCTGTGCAGGATGTTGAGGCTGTGGTGCACCACGGGGGGTTGGAGGTGGTGTTCGCGGCAAAAATCGAGCAGCACAAAGGGTCGGCTTATTCCTTTTCCATCACCAATCGCAATGTTTTGCCAGATGCCCAGTTTGTGGTAGATGTCATAGATTGTATCTCGCGGGGGGAAGCTGAGCTCGAGGCGTTTCTCTGCAATTTTGCGGTCTGATGAATGATAGATCAGGATGCATTTCGATGCTTGTCCGTCGCGC
>VGGT01000329.1 GCA_016868485.1 Bacteroidota bacterium | reverse complement strand
ATAGGGCTCAGTACGATCGCTTATCGTCAGCATCATTTCGCTTACAGCCGCACAATCTCTGAAAAATGGCGCGTGGGTGGTAGAATCAAATACCTACAAGGGATGTTCGCTCTCGATAGCCGCGACAACAAAATCATTTTGCATGCTACAACCGACAGCATCCGTCTCGAAACGAATACCCTGATACGAACAGCAGGACTTCCTACTTTATTGAATGACTCGGGTGCTCTATCATCAAACGTAGTCATTGAATCATCAGATCTAATTAAATCCAATAGAGGTACAGGAATGGGCTATGATTTTGGTCTTTCATTTTCGCCAAGCGAAAGACTGAAGTTCTCTTTATCCCTTACAGATTTTGGCAGCATCACTTGGAAGCAAGATGTTTTCGCATATTCTGGTGGCCCCAAGAGCTACGCCTTTTCGGGAATCGAATATAGCCTTTCTGCGGATAGCCTAACGAACATGGAAGAGCAATTAAAATCAACAGCAGATTCATTGCTCAATCTATTGAAGTTCAACAAAGCCACGGCACGTGTATTTCAAACAGGCCTGCGCACAGGTTTTCATTTAGCAGCATCCTATAAAGCCTCCCCACACCTACAATTTGGAGGTATTTTTTCTACTCAACGTACACAAAAGGAAGTACGGTCGGCTTTTTCATCCTACATTCAATGGAATCCAGGACGTCTGTTGCAATTGCGGACATCTTATACTTTCGCTGAGGGATCAGGGGCCCATCTTGGCGGGGGTTTTTGTCTAAATCTAGGCCCTATTCAATGGTATTTAATTTCCGACAATTGGTCTCTGTTGTTTTTACCTGAGCGATCAACCTTGGTGCACGCACAAACGGGCATTAACTTGCTTTTTGGCTCGGGTAAATCCCGAGATTGAATCAGATCTTTGCTTTAAAAAGGCTCAACACCACTCAATCGCGCCTTTCCCCCGGTTTTTCAAGTACGCATTGGCACGACTGAAATGACCGCTACCGAACCAACCTCTGTATGCCGATAGAGGAGAGGGATGGGGTGCTTCCAAAATCAAGTGCTTCTCTCGATCAATAAGCGTCCTTTTGGATTGCGCAAAACTGCCCCAGAGCATAAAAACGATGTGCGACTGACTAAGGCTGATTCTGGAAATAACGGCATCAGTAAACTGCTCCCATCCCAAATTTCTATGGGAGCCAGGGCATCCGTTGCGCACGGTCAGTATGCTGTTCAGCAGCAATACACCTTGGTCTGCCCAATGCGACAAATTCCCACCGCGCTCGATTGGCCATTTTAACCCCAAATCGCACTCTATTTCGGTGATGATGTTGCGCAATGATGGAGGAATAGGCGTTCCAGACAATACCGAAAATGCCAATCCGTGTGCCTGTCCGGGCCCATGGTATGGATCTTGGCCGATTATCACCACCCGTACATCTGAGGGATCAGTTCGGTCAAAGGCCTCAAACCAGTTTTGTTTAGGCGGATAAATCTGAGCCCCAGACTGAAGTTCTTCAACCAATGTCCTTTTGAGGGATGAAAAATAAGGCGCTGCAAAGCAATCCCCGACCAAAGAACGCCATGCATCAGAAAGTCGAATACGACTCTGGGGCAGAACCGCAAACCCATCTTGGTTAGAAGTCAGCGTGCTCATTTTAATTCAGGGTCTGAG
>VGGT01000328.1 GCA_016868485.1 Bacteroidota bacterium | reverse complement strand
AAGGGGTTTGACACCTGGTTTGGGTTTGGGCCGCGTGCCAGCACCTTTTGTTCAGTTCAATATTGGACTTCCCAAGGGAACGGAGTTGTCGATTCGACTGCTGCCACGATCGAGTTTATCCGGCATCGCGGGCGACATCAGCGCCTTGCCGGAACAACTTCGTGAGAATGGCAACCTGACCTTCTGGGGTGTTGGTGTCAAGCATAGCTTGTCGCAGTATTTTCCGAGGCTCCTGAAGGTTGTTCCCATTGATCTCAGTGCTTATGCCAACCATTGTGTGATTGAATACAGACAGGACGTGCGCATCGCGGGCCCCACAGCGGCCAATTATCCCCGCGGCGTAAACGGGATGGTCACTGGATTTCGGTATGCAGGTGGGCAATCACCTGCGGATGTTACGACCCAACAACTGGTTTTAGGCAGCACATCCAGTAGCGCTGGTCTTATACTTTCCAAGAAAATAGCCTTATTTACGCCCTATGTACGGGCCGGTCTGATGCGCAGTAGTTTTTCAGTGGCTGCGGAAGGGCAATACGATGTGCCCACTGCCCTGGTAGCGAACACCCAAAATCCAGGCACCCTCATTCAGGAATTCAGCAACATCACCAAGCCCGTAGAAGTGAAAACACAGGTCGACAACCTCAGTCACTATGGCGTTGGTCTCCGCGTCAAATTTTTGGTTGTTTCGGCCCATGCTGAGATGGTCCAAATGGGTCGGTGGACTTCCTACAACGCCGGATTATCGGTTGGTTTCTGATTGTCCCAACTGCCCCGGGCCTGTTTTTTGGTCAACGCGTCCCACAGTCCGGCCAAAAGCGCCAGGTTCATCCAGAGAAAGTGTCTCAGGTATCGAATAGGAGACACATGAATTCCCCATTTGGATAGGATGAGGTCGATCCAGGACAGCAAGAGGCTTAGTCCTGCGGCGGCAAGCCCCGCCTGATTGACCTTGGTTTCCGGATAGACTATGGCACATAGGGCCAGCAGCATCAACAGTAAAGGTGTAATCCACCGAATGCCTTTATGCGACCAGAACAGCCATGCGATGCGCCAGCCACTTTTACCCATCCATAAGCCCCGAAAATGCCAGAGGTTCTGAAAATTACCGCGTCCAATTCTTCTTTTTCGTCGAAATTGTACGCTGCTGTTGGTCGACAAGTGCAAAAGAACTTTGGACTTTACGGCAAAAATGGTTTGATATCCTTGAGCGAGTATGTCTGAGAAGGTAAAAAAGTCGTCTACCACGAATCCGCTGGGAACAGGACGAAAAAGCTCCTTCCGAAGGGCATAGGCTGCACCAAATCCACCAATAACTGATCCAAATGTGCTTTCTCCCTCTTTTAAGATCATTTCGCCACGGGTGTAGGTGCGTTCTTGTGCGCCCACATCTCCGCCGGGCTCCAATAATACTTCGGCATGCGCTTGCACAGCGCCCACATGTGGATTTGAAAAGGGCAACATCAACTCCGCCAGCGTGAACTCGGTGAAGAGGGCATCAGCATCGGTCACTACAATAATCTGACCTGCCGCTAGGAGGGTCAACTCATTGATGATGCTTGGCTTGCCTGTTCGCTCATCGAAGCGTTTCCATTTAAGCCCAGGGAAAGCAGGGGATAGTCGACTTAAAATATGATCCGTATCGTCGGTAGACGCATCCGAACCCACC
>VGGT01000327.1 GCA_016868485.1 Bacteroidota bacterium | reverse complement strand
CACCGAATTTATTTCATCGGAGGGCCTCATCCGTGATGCCCACAAAAGTGTGCAGAAGCTCGATATCTACGACGACGAGCGCCCCATGGGCATACAGATATTCGGAGGCGAGCGTGAAGCGATGCTACAAGCCGTCGATCGAGTGGCCCAAGCGGCCCCCAACCTGATCGATATCAACTACGGATGCCCGGTGAAACAAGTGGTATGCAAAGAAGCGGGTTCGGGCATGCTCCGAAACCTACCCAAGCTCCTCAGCATAACCGCCGATATGGTGCGCAGAAGTCCATTACCCATCACGGTCAAAACCCGTTTGGGGTGGGATGAAGACTCCAAGCACGTGGTCTACTTGGCCGAGGCCTTGCAGGACATAGGCGTACAAGCCATCGCCATACACGGACGCACCCGGGTTCAGATGTACAAGGGCCAGGCCGACTGGACCCTCATTGGGGCAGTCAAAAATAACCCGCGCATGCATATTCCGATTTTTGGGAATGGCGATGTAGACACTCCAGAAAAAGCACTGGCCAACCGCAACCGCTACGGAGTAGACGGAATTATGATCGGCCGGGCAGCCATCGGCTACCCTTGGATCTTCCGCGAAATCAAGCACTTCTTTCAAACGGGCGTCTACCTCGATCCGCCCGACACCGCTGAGCGGGTACGAACATGCCTGATCCATTTCGAGCGTTCCCTTCAATGGAAAGGCGAAAAATTAGGGATTCTGGAGATGCGACGACACTATGCCCCTTACTTCAAGGGCTATCCCGACTTCAAAGAATACCGCATGCGGCTCGTACAATGTCCCGACCCCCACGAGATCAGGGCCATTTTGAATGAAATCGACCAACAGTATGCAGGTTTTCGATTGCAGGCAGGAAACCCGGCCGAACAAGCCATAGAAAATTAAGCCTCTGACGCATCCGACATCAGGTCATCCGACGCCCCGTCGATAAAGCGTCGGTAACGCGCACTGCGGGTCAACAATTCCTCATGGGTTCCTTCGGCCACGATGCGCCCCCGGTCGAGCACCACAATACGGTCGGCATGTTGAACTGTGCTGAGCCGGTGGGCAATCACCAATGAAGTACGGTCAATCATAATGCGCGCCAAAGCAGCCTGAACCCAACGCTCCGATTCGGTATCGAGGGCCGATGTGGCCTCGTCTAAAATGAGCACCGGCGGATTGTGGTAAATAGCCCGGGCAATACACAAACGTTGCCTTTGTCCGCCACTCAACAAATGCCCCCGGTCCCCTACAGGCGTGTCGTATCCCTGCGGCAGCGCCTCAATAAATTCATGTGCATACGCCACCCGGGCAGCCTCCTCGGCCCGCGTACGGTCGGGTTGCTCATCACCAAAAGCAATGTTGGCCAACACGCTGTCATGAAACAAGAGGCTATCCTGACCCACTATGCCCAAAAGGGCACGCCACTGGGAAAGCTTCAAATCACGAACATCAACACCATCTACGCGAAGACTGCCCTCTTGTGGATCCATAAAGCGAGGAATGAGGTCAGCCAAAGTACTTTTTCCACTGCCCGAATGCCCCACCAGGGCTACCGTTTTGCCCTTTTCAAGCCGAAGGTTGATGTGGCGCAGCACCCAGTCATCCCCATACCGGAAGCCCACATCGACCCATTCAATCGCTTCATTCAGGGTATGAATGGGAACAGTTGGC
>VGGT01000326.1 GCA_016868485.1 Bacteroidota bacterium | reverse complement strand
CACCGCCAAGGCCTATGCCGGTATGTGCGCCACACTCAATCGCCAAGAAAGCACGGGGCGCCAAGGCCGCGCCGGGCATGAAACCATTGTTTTTTGGCACACAGGCCCTCAGACAAATGCAGTGAACCCCATCCCCCCGAACCCCATCCCCCCGAACCCCATCGCCCCGAATCCGGTTTGAAAAGCCACCGCCCCATACTCTTCACTGCCGCGGGAAGTCACACCCCCTTGCTCGATGCATTCGCCCGCGCCTTAGGCCAGCGCACATCGATCCATGCAGCCGATTTGCGCGCCGAAGCCCCCGCCTTAAAGGCAGCAGGCCAGACCTTTCGCCTGCCGGCCTACACCCACCCCAGCTATTCCGAGCAATTACTCGACCTCATCAGCAGCCATCGCCCGGCGATGCTCTTTCCGCTGCACGACTACGAGCTGATGCGGCAGGCCGCCATGCGCCAAGCGATCGAAGATTTAGGGACGCGGTTGATGCTCCCTGCGCCCCAGCGACTAAATTGGTGCCACGACAAACACCGCATGGCCAGCGAATGGCCCACAGATCATTTGCCATCCCTACGACCGATTCCGGGTTGGGTCGACCCCCACGAAGCCCTCGAGGCCGTAGCCCGTGGGCAATGCCAGTTCCCCTTGCTCCTGAAACCCCGCCTGGGCTCAGCCTCACTGTATATGCAACGGGTCGATGCCCCAGACGCACTCCTCAACGTCCATCAATCGATGGCCGAACACCTTCCCGACGAACTGTTGCACCTGAACTACGCGGATCAGACACCAGCCGATCGAGGCCCGTGTGCCATGCGCTTGAACCGACACGAGTCCATCCTCATTCAACCCTATCTACATCCTGTTATGGAATGGGGGTTTGATGTATTGAGCGACCCCGACGGAAATGTGGTTGATGTTTGGGTCAAGCAAAAGCTGGAAATGCGGCAAGGGCGCACCCATCGGGCCCTTCCCGTTTGCAGGCCTGGCCTCATGAACGTTGGCGTTGAATTGGGCCAATGGATGCGCCACCCCGGCAATTTAGATGCAGACGTGCTTTCGGATCAGCAGGGAACGCTGTGGCTGGCCGATGCAAACCCCCGCTTCGGCGGCGGCTATCGGTTCAGCGATCGTTTCGGCGCCCGCTACCCCGAGTTTTTAATCAGCCACTAATCAATCAGCTGCTCAATAGTTTTTGATTTCTCCGAAATTATTGTATATTTTTGTCACTCTGTACTATGGACGATTTTCTAACCCGTCTAACTCAGCGCTTCGCCAATCGTTTTGTTTCGCGTTGGCTGGTTTTGGCCATTGATCTGCTGCTGGTCTTTTGTTGCTACGTACTGGCACTCCTTACCCGCCTGAATTTCTCGCTCGATGAATTTGCAGCCCAATTCTTGATGGGTCGGGCATTGTGGGTCACCACTGTCTATGGAATAGGATTTCTGATGGCGCAATCGTTCAGCGGTGTGGTGCGGCACACCGGCTTGCACGACGCCTTAAAAGTATTTCGCGGGGTGGTTTGGGCCACGACGATTCTGCTGTTTGTGCGCTGGACAGCCGAACGACTCAAGCTCCCGCATCAGCATTTTTTATTGGTCTTTCAATCCACCATCGCCATTCTTTTTGCGCTCACCACCTTGGTGTTAATCGGTAGTCGATTTGTATTTAAGTTGGTCTACCACCAACTGGTGCGGGGCAGGGCTGCGCA
>VGGT01000325.1 GCA_016868485.1 Bacteroidota bacterium | reverse complement strand
CAGCACAAAGGGTCGGCTTATTCCTTTTCCATCACCAATCGCAATGTTTTGCCAGATGCCCAGTTTGTGGTAGATGTCATAGATTGTATCTCGCGGGGGGAAGCTGAGCTCGAGGCGTTTCTCTGCGCGTTTGCGGTCTGATGAATGATAGATCAGGATGCACTTCGATGCCTGTCCGTCGCGCCCGGCACGACCGGCCTCTTGAAAATAGGCCTCCGGACAATCGGGTGGGCTCATATGCACCACCAGGCGAACGTCCGGCTTGTCGATGCCCATCCCAAAAGCACTGGTGCAGGCCATGACCTTGATTTTGCCTTGGATCCAGGCATCTTGCTTCGACTGCCGGTCTTCGGCTGCGAGTCCGGCGTGGTAATAATCGGCCGATACCCCCGATTTACGCATGACTTCGGCCCAGCTTTCTGTTTTTTTTCGGGTATCGGCATACACAATGCCGCTTCCTATCAGGTTTTGGGTCCACTTCAGAAGCCTCCCCGTTTGGTCTTCAGTATAATCGACGCTGTAGGTGAGGTTCGGCCGTCCAAATCCGGCTTGGAATAAGTTTCCCTTGGTCATGCCCAGCCGTTCCTGGATTTGGTCGACCACTTCGGGTGTGGCGGTAGCGGTGAGGGCCACCAAAGGGACTCCGGGCAGCTTTTCTCTGAGCTGGATGATTTTTAGGTATTCGGGGCGAAAGTCATGCCCCCACTGGGCGATGCAATGGGCCTCATCAATGGCCAACAACTTTAGGCGCAGTCGATCGAGATGGGCGAGAAACACCGTGCTGCCCAATCGTTCGGGCGATACATACAGAAACCGATAACTGCCTTTGGTGCATTCCTCGAGGAGGTGGTCGATTTCCCTTGCGGATAGTCCGGAGTGCAGGGCTGTTGCCGCGATGCCACGGCGCGTAAGTTGTTCCACTTGATCCTTCATCAGGGCGATGAGGGGGGTCACTACCAAACATAGTCCATCGAGGAGCAGAGCCGGTACCTGAAAACAGATGCTTTTTCCCCCGCCGGTAGGCAAAAGGGCCAGGGTGTCGTGGCCATCCAGTACCGATTCGATGATTTGGGCCTGCAGGGAGCGGAATGCGGTATGCCCCCAATACTGTTTGAGGACCTCAAGGGCATCCACACGTTTCATGCATCCAATTGGCCGTCGGTTAAGTGAAGGGCACGGTCGGCGCGCGCCGCTAATTCTGGGTTGTGCGTCACGATCACGAATGTTTGGTCGTATTGATCGCGAAGTGTGAAAAACAGATCATGGAGTTGGCGTGCATGCAGGGTGTCGAGGTTGCCCGATGGTTCATCGGCCAGCACCACCTTCGGGCGATTGATGAGGGCCCTGGCTACGGCAAATCGTTGCTGTTCACCCCCCGATAGCTGCGAAGGGCGATGCTCTGCCCGGGCACGGATGCCCATCAATTCAAACAACTCAAGCATATACGCATCAGTCTCGGGCGTGCGCAGATCACCGATCAAAGCCGGGAGAAGCACATTTTCACGGGCCGAGAACTCGGGCAAAAGTTGGTGTTGCTGGTAAACGAAGCCTACATTTCGGTTTCTAAAACGACTCAATTCGCGGTCAGCCAGGCGCATGACATCGGTGTTGTCGTAAAAAACGCTGCCCTGATCGGGGCGATCGACTGTGCCTAATAGGTGAAGGAGGGTGCTTTTGCCAGCCCCGGAAGGCCCCACCACTGCCAC
>VGGT01000324.1 GCA_016868485.1 Bacteroidota bacterium | reverse complement strand
CCTCGCCCGCTTGGGCACCCGAACCCAGATCCTGGAGATCATCCTACAAGCCATCGACGCCCATTCCCATGAGCTATCCGATTTTTAAACTGATCTCTTGAAGAGATTCTTTGATTTCATCTATGCTGGGATGCGCATGCAGATACTCAATTTCTTCAGTAAAATCCACGTCCTCAAAATACATCAGTTGCGCACGAAACTGCTTCTCAGAAAATAGGCTCCCAAATATACTATTGGCCATTTCAACGATGTCTTCAAAAGAATGACTGTGCTTGAGAATGAAAAACAAGTCCACATAATCTTTCCATTTCGATCTTCTTCCCAATGCATAGGCTTTCATTGCCCCGAGTTGAAGTAAGTCAGGCATATTCATGTATCCTTCGATATTCTGGTTTGCAATGACGGGAAATGGGTATTGAAAAAAGGTGAACTTAACACCATTAACGGTTAGATTCAATTGCTCCTCAACTCTTCTTGTCACCAAAGTGGTTAATTTTTCGGCACTAAATGAGTCCAGAATATTTTTCGGCCTTATTGTTCGCTCTGTAAACAAATCAAAATCAATAGACCTTCTATGTCCGATTTGCAGGGCAATAGCTGTGCCCCCCACCAAATAAAAGCTTCGTTTGAAGTTTTTTAGTAGAGGAAGCAAATCTAGTTGCGCCTGATTTAAAACCTTATAATGCAACACGCTTGAAATATTCTGAGAAGAAATGGTAGATTTCGGGGTATAAGTTTCGCGCTTTTCGGTCATTCATCCCTTCAAAAACATGTTTGGCTTTTTTCAACCCCCAAATGGCAAACAATTCCCTAATGGTGTTTAAATCGCAGTAATTAATAACATTTTCCAAAAGCAATTCATCGCTGATGCTGGCTTTCTTGTTCTCCGGCGTATACCAAAACAAATGTTTGTTTCTTTCAATAAAATCAATCACCGGCTTTTCCCGCTTCGACGCTGTGTCTATAGACATACAAACGAATTAACCCACTAAATTAGCAAAAAAATCAAATGATAGGGGAGCAAAGCGAGCAAAACACCTAGGCCACAAACCGCCAAATGACTTTCGTCATCACCACCTGGCGCAGGGGTAGGAAGCGCCGCTCCATGCCCTGCCCATCGCCCCGCCAAACCTGATTCACAATCAGGAACACATCGGCCCCCACGAATGGGATGTACTGGAACCGAAAATTCAGATTCAACTCATCCTGTGCCGAATTCCATTGCGTCAGCAAAGAACCAAAGCAACGTGCATTGAGGGCATAGCCGATTCTACTGCCCACAAGGGTGGTCGACCAGCCACCGGCTTCGGTCTGAATGTCGTTGAGCTCAAGCCTGAGGCTCATTTGAGCGTGTCGGTTGCCCCGCCACCATACCTCGGTTTGGTGCTGAACAGAGCGCCCATCAAAATAGCCCCCCCACTGAAGACGGCTGTCGACCGCCAGCCGGCGACCCCTAAAAGTCGAAATCCGCGCACTATTTTGCCGCCACCAATACAGACCCGGCGCAAATTGAAGGGTAGGGGCCGGGCTGAAGCCCACGCGAAGACCCTCGGCCACCACCGAGTGCCCCACGCTGATACGGTCGCCCTTGCGCGTGTCCAGTCCGAGCCATTGAAAAGTGTAGCTAAACGACTGAATCGAGCCATCATCATCGTTTTGTGTATGCGATACCGATACCGGTTTGATGTCGAGTTGACGGATGAACGAAA
>VGGT01000323.1 GCA_016868485.1 Bacteroidota bacterium | reverse complement strand
GCGCCGCGCGAGTGACATATCATAGTTTTCGAGGAAGAAAATTTTACCCACAAACTCAGGTTGGCGCGCCATTTCCACGATCCGACGAATGAGCTCCTGTCCGCCTTTATCGGCCGGGTGGGCTTTACCCGCGAAGAGGAATTGAACCGGACGATTGGGGTCGTTAACCAGCCTACTCAGCCGTTCGGGGTTAGAAAACAGCAGAGCGGCACGCTTGTAGGTAGCGAATCGACGGGCAAAACCGATGAGCAGGGCGTCCTCGCGCAGTGCTTCGCTCGCTTGGAGCATGCGGCTTGGACTTTCCTGGCGCAGCGTTAGGTCGCGCTTCATTTTCCGGGTGATGGAGCCGATGAGGCGGTTTTTCAACACCAAGCGGGTGTCCCACAGGGCACGGTCGGGCACGGCGGCAATTTTTTTCCAATGTTCCGGATTCGATTGATCCGAAAGGAACTTTTTGCCGAAGGTTTTCTCGTAGAGTTTCAAGAAGGGAATGGATGTCCAGGTGCCGTAGTGAACGCCGTTGGTCACGTAATCCACATGCAACTCATCTTCCTGGAAGCCAGGCCAAAGCGGTTGCAGCATTTCGCGTGATACACGGCCATGGATGCGGCTAACGCCGTTTACTTCCTGGCTCAAATGCGCGGCCAGGTGACTCATCGAAAAAAGTTCCTCGTGGCGGTGCTCATCGGTGCGTCCGAGGCCGAGGAATTTATCCCAGCTAATCTGAAAGATCTCCGAGTAGTTGTATAGGTAATTCTTCAGCAAATCCTGGTGGAAGGCATCATGGCCTGCCGGAACGGGCGTGTGGGTAGTGAACAAAGAGGATGAGCGAACCACCTCGATCGATTGGTGGTAGCTGAGGCCATCCTCCTGAATCAACTTTTTGATGCGCTCCAGGCCGGTAAAGGCCGCATGACCTTCGTTGAGGTGAAAAATATCGGGGGATATTTTAAGTGCATCTAGTGCTTTAACACCGCCTATTCCAAGAAGAATCTCCTGTTTTACCCTGTTTTCGGTGTCACCACCATAGAGTTGGTGGCTAATACTGCGATCTTCCTCGCTGTTTTCTTCCAGATCGGTGTCGAGTAAATAAAGGGGGACGCGGCCCACCTGGATGACCCAGAGTCGGGCGTGGAGCTGACGACCGGGAAAGGGCACGGATACGCGCAACCAGTCGCCCGCCTCGTTGTAGACGGGTTTCACCGGCAGGTAGCTGAATTTTTGGGGTTTATAGTTGGCCAGCTGTTCGCCGGAGGGCGACACCGACTGCTTGAAATAGCCGTAGCGGTACAACAAGCCCATCGCCACGAGGTCATTGTGGTTGTCGCTGGCTTCTTTCAGGTAGTCGCCTGCCAACACCCCGAGGCCGCCCGAGTAGAGCTTGATTACCGAATGCAGGCCATATTCCATGCAGAAATAGGCGATGCTGGCTTGATTTTTCGGCTTCTGTTGGTCGACATACGCCCTGAAGGCCGTGTAAACCTCATTCATCCGCTTCATAAAGCCACTGTCTTCAGCCAGGGCTTTGCATTGTTGCATGCTCAGGCTGCCGAGTAGGGAAATGGGGTTGTGCTGATAACGCGACCACTGTACAGGATCGATCGATTCGAATAATTCTATGGCGGGGTAATTCCAGGACCACCATAGATTTTGTGCCAGTTCTTGCAAGGGCTTCAGGGCTGCGGGCACTTCAGAGCGCACAAGAATTCTCTTCC
>VGGT01000322.1 GCA_016868485.1 Bacteroidota bacterium | reverse complement strand
TCAATTTCTCATGGATTGCCTTCGGGCAAGCGCTTCTACAGGTGCTCAATGCCATTGGGAAACAGGATCCGAGGCCCTCATTACCCATAAAGAGGCGCTGCTCTTCGGTTTTTTCGGTCTACTTCGCTACCTAGGGCTCCCGAATGTGGATGGGTGTTACACGGGTTCGGCGGCCACCCACAGCGCGGGATGCGTTTATCATCCATTCCCATAAATGCCCTACTTTTGATGCCGATTGGTCTTTGTGATTTACAGGCGACCATCGACTACCCTTAATGATAAACCCAGCAGGATGTCTACGCCGAAGAAATGCGACCATCGACTACCCTTATGAAAAACCCAGCAGGATGAAAAACCCAGCAGGTTGTCTACCCGAAGAAATGCCTAAGCGCCATGCATTGGTCACAGGCGGGACCGGATTTATAGGCAGCCATTTGGTCCGTCGATTATTGGAGGCGGGCTACCTTGTGCGGGTGATGGCTCGGCATCCCGAACGAAACAACGACCACCGACAACTCACTCCGGAGCAAGTCAGTAGTGTGGAATGGATTGGGGCCTCCCTCGCCGATCATGAGCAGATCGAAGCATGCCTTCATGATGTAGATGTTGTCTTTCATTGCGCGGCTCGGATTTCTTTTCACGCCTTGGATCGCGAAACACTCTACGCTACAAATGTCTCTGGCACTGCTCGCCTGGTTGATGCGTGTTTGGAAGCGGGCGTGAAGCGCTTCATACACTTGAGCAGCGTAGCTGCCCTGGGCCGGTCAACGCGCGATGATGGGATGGTGGATGAGTTTGCGGAGTGGGACGAAAAAAACAATCCCACCAACTATGCGCGCAGCAAGTTTTTGGCTGAATTGGAGGTTTGGCGCGGTCAGGAAGAAGGCTTGGAGGTAGCCATGGCCCATCCCAGCATAGTCATTGGCCCAGGCAAGATTGATCATAGGGGAAGCAACCGTTTCTACCAGATGGGGCGACAGGGGATGCCTATTTACCCGACCGGTTCTGTGGGTTTTGTTGATGTGCGTGATGTGGCGGAGGTGTTATACCGACTCGATCACGATGGCCTAATCGGCAGAAAATTCGTATTGAATTCGACGAACTTATCGTATAGGGCATTTTTTCAGCGCATGGCTGAGCGCACCGGATCGCCTCAGCCCCGCTTTGCTCTTCCCTATCTTCCTGCTTTGTTCCTGGCTACGGGCTTGGAATGGCTTTCCCGTTTATTGCGCAAACGTTTTCCGCTCACCCGCGAAACCGTCAGGGCCGCCTGTTCACACACGCAATATGATGGGGGCGCTGTGCTCGCGGCTCTACCGGATTTTCAATACCGGGCATTCGCCGCCACCCTCGATGATGGCCTGATCTTCAGCAAATCCGTCTCAACCAACTGACGCGGCTTTTGAACAGAGGCCATTTTGTAACAGGTTTTGCATCCAATGGAAAACCAGAGAATTTGCATCCAATGGAAAACCAGAAAATTTGCATCCATTGGAAAACCAGAGAATTTGCATCCAATGGAAAACCCCAGATTTTGCATCCACTGTAAAATCAGCGTTTATGAAACCAATCGAACGATTACAGATCTTGAATCCATTCAAATAGCCCAAAGAAAATGGCCAGCCAAATGAGGCCTTTTAAAAAAAAGAACAAAAACCCCCACCAACCAATTCTCTTCAGCCAGGTCATCATTTTAGAAGACATCACGGTTATTTATA
>VGGT01000321.1 GCA_016868485.1 Bacteroidota bacterium | reverse complement strand
GTAGGCTCGGTTCGCCGTTTGATCGGCCGGTAGCGATGTGCCCCCCAATCTACTCAACCAAACGCGCGCTGCATCTTGGGGGACATTCGCGTCTTGGGCAACAAGCTGAACGCGTGGTGGCGACATTCGGGGTCGAGGTGGCTGTTGATTGGGGTTCATCATGGGTTTATCACATTCAAATAGGGCACATTGCGGCCATGGAAACACGCTCTTCGTTAAAAATTACGCATGAACGATTCAGGAGCGCAAATATAAGCCAATTAAGGCCATGCGAAATTCTACCAACCCATTTTGGCAAAAAGCTGGGTTTCACTCCTGAAAATATCGATGATGGTGCCTTGTGGATCTACCCACATATACATAGGTGTGGCCACCAAAAGGTAGTTGGCAGCGTTGGTACCCAATTGACCCGCTGGATCACGGAGGTGGGTCCATCCTTGCCATCCCCCGATTGCTTTGAGCCAAGCCTCGGGTGCGGTATCGAGACTAACCGTTGTGACTTTCAGCTGGGGTGATTTCGACTTCCACCGCTCCATGATCACCGGTAGTTGTTCCATGCAATGGTCGCATCCCGCCCGCCAAAATATGTACAATCCCCCCGCTGGCTTCAGCAGGGTATAGCGTCCGTCGGTGGTATAGAGGGAGTCGAGATCGGGTGCCTTCATGCCGGGCAAAACAGCCAAATATCGATTCAACTGCCCTTTAAGCCGTTGTTCCAATGCCGGATTGTCGCATGCCTCTTGTGCGCTCACCTTCATGGCCAGAAGTTGGAGGGCTCCCGCTCGGTTCATCGACTCCATGCCCATGCGCAGAAAATCACTGACCGGATAGAAATACGATGGATGCGCCCGCTCGAGTTTTTCCAATACACTGTTCATGAAAAGCAATGCCTGAAGATCTTCTGAGGCTTCCTCGGTGGGTTCGTACATGCCAAAATACTCCACAATGTGGCGGGTAAGATGGGGATGGTGCAGGGCATTGCTGTCGTCGAGTGCGAGCAAAGACAGGTAGCGCCCTGGCTTCAGCTCTGCCGCTAAATCTTCTTTGCCTCGTCCGATAAATGGCCATTCAAAACGCAGCATGCCCAGAGCGATGTCGCCCGCCTGCGCCTGATCGACCGCTCGTTTCAGGCTATCGGTACGTGCCGCCACCCGCTGCATGCCTCGCTCCGCCTCGGTGGTGAGTGCTTTGTCGTCGGCGAAATCGACCTGCAGTTGCTTGAGGAGCTTTTCCTTTCTCCGAAGCTCTGTGAGCATGCGCGTGAGTTTTCTGTACTCCTTCCAGGCCTTTCCCTCCTGTACATCCACGCTATCCCCCCCATGGTGGGTGAATCGTATGTTGCCTCCGTCCCAAACCAGATCCACTCCTTCACCCTTCCACACGAGCCGATACATTCCGTGGTAGTTGGGACCGGCGGGGGTGAGCTTGAAACTACCCCCCATTCCCACTGAACCTTTGGCTACTGTGTCGAGGTCATTGACTGTGAAGCCAATCAGCAGCAGTTCGGTGCCCGGATCGGCCTTGAGGGTGCCCCCGAGTGATTGAGCTTTGAGGGGCACGCAAGGCAAAAACAAGAGAACGAATAAGGGGAAAAGGTAGTTTTTCATAAGTGGCTTGGCGGTGGTTTGGAATGCTTCAAAAATACGCGTGATCATGCGGTTTTCATAGGTGCGCATTAGGCGGGATCCACATCCAGCCAAATGCGGCATTGGTGCCCCAGCGAACTTTCTTCGAGGGC
>VGGT01000320.1 GCA_016868485.1 Bacteroidota bacterium | reverse complement strand
AGCTGGTTCAGGCCGAAGCAATGCCATCAATTTTTCGCTCGATAATCTGGTTGAAGGAAAATGGAGGACCAAAACAGACACGGGCCAGATCATCAAGAAGTTTAAGATCTTTGATTCGTTTGGGCTCAATGGAACCTACAACCTCGCTGCGGACAGCTTCAAACTATCCTTGCTTCAACTCAGTGGGCGTACCAATTTTACGGAGCGGCTGAGTATGTTTTTCTCAGCCAGCCTCGATCCATACAGTTCAGATGAACTGGGTAGACGCCAGAATCGTTACCGTTGGCAGGAGCAACAAGGCTTAGCGCGATTAACTTCAGCCAATTTCACCATCAACGGAAGTCTGCGCAATCGCGCGCAACAGGCCAACCGAACGCCATCATTGGCGGATCGCTTGGTGGCCACACCCAGTGCCGACCCGCGCGAATTGCAAGAGCGCGAGTACCTTATGCGGCAAGCACAGACCCAGTTTATTGACTGGGAGATTCCATTTCAAGCCAGTTTCAATCTAGCGGTTGGCTTGCAGAAAAGTGCTGTACCCACCCAAAAGGACCTCATCAATGCCGCGGTCGATTTGAACGGGGACTTTAACCTGACCGAAGGATGGAAAATCGCTTGGCGCACAGGCATCGATTTGGTGCAAAAAAAAATCAACCCCACCATGGTCAATGTTTTCAGAGATCTGCATTGCTGGGAAATGAGTTTTAATTTAGTTCCCTTTGGTACATACAGATCCTACACGTTCACCCTCAACGCCAAGGGCCGAACCCTGCAATCACTGAGGCTTACACGCAGGCGAGATTGGTATGACCTCAATAGCTTTTAAGAGCCGATCAAAGTCATTGCCAGAGGCAGGAAATCGTTTTCAATCATTGTTCAAAGTCACCGCCAGAGCGGCAAATGAACCGATCACACTTCTCGATCGGTGTCCCAATTTTCAAGGTAATCGGCCATTCTTCTAACGAACATCCCCCCCAAGGCGCCATCAACCACCCTATGGTCGTATGAGTGCGACAAAAACATCATTTGTCTGATGCCTATGAGGTCGCCTGATTCTGTCTCGATGACAGCGGGTTTTTTACGGATGGCTCCGAGTGCCATAATGGCCACTTGGGGTTGGGGAATGATAGGTGTTCCCATAACATTGCCAAAGGTTCCCACATTCGAAAGGGTGTAGGTGGCACCCAGAATTTCCTCAGGTTTCAGTTTTCCCAGGCGGGCGCGATTCGCTAAATCATTCACTTTTTTGGCCAGTCCCGCCAGATTATATTGATCCGCATGGTGAATGACAGGAACAATCAGATTTCCATTGGGTAGGGCAGCAGCCATACCGATGTGGATGTGTTTTTTGCGTATCAGGTGGTGTCCGTCGACCGAAACGTTGATCATTGGGAAGTCCTGTATGGCCTTCAAGGCGGCTTCAATAAAGAGCGGAGTGAAGGTGAGCTTTTCCCCAAATCGGGCTTCGAACGACTTTTTAATTCTGTCGCGCCATTGAACGATGCGTGTAACATCGGCCTCAACAAAGGAGGTTACGTGGGCTGAGATGCGTTTAGAAGCCACCATGTTATCGGCTATCATTCGACGCATTCGGTCCATTTCAATGATTTCGGTATCTGCTCCTCCGCTTGGCATACTGGATGCATCACGAGAGGCGGCTGTAGCGGTCACAGACTGCGGCAGAGGAGCAGAAGGCGTCGCCTGAGCAGCTGCTGGCTTTTCTTGGGGTGCGGTCTGATCGGATGCTTTGGCGCCCAACTTTCCGGAAGCCTTTTGGCCAACAA
>VGGT01000319.1 GCA_016868485.1 Bacteroidota bacterium | reverse complement strand
CGTGGTGCTTTCTACAGGGCTGGCGCTTTCTGCAGGGCTGGCGCTTTCTGCAGGGCTGGCGCTTTCTGCAGGGCTGGCGCTTTCTGCAGGGCTAACACTTTCTGCAGGACTGGCGCTTTCTGCAGGACTGGCGCTTTCTGCAGGGCTGGTGCTTTCTGCAGGGCTAACACTTTCTGCAGGGCTAACACTTTCTGCAAGGCCAGCGCTTTCTGCAGGGCCAGTGCTTTCTGCATGCGAGGCGCGATCCACTGAGGGATGCGCTTTTGGGCCCTGATCAAAGGTGTGCTGTGCGCTGATGCCTACAGAATGACTTGATGCACCCACGATGCCCTTGGGCAGTTCGGCAGGGCAACTGCGCTGTAGTTTAAGGAGGGCTTGATGGGTGTTCCCCCCGGCCACCACCAAACGAAGTCCATCGACGGTGTAGAATTGCTGATGAAACGCCCGCAAATCATCAACCGTAACCGATAGAAGGTCTTCCTCACGTGTGCTGTACCCATACGGGTGCTGGGGCCCGAACAGCAAACCCATCAACCGATTGCGCGATAATACACTGACTTTATTGCGCGATACCGACAATTCCTGGAGGCGGTTTTGAATGGTGGTCTTGAGTTCATGCTCGGGAAAGGTAGGCTGGAAGATGATTTCCCATACCAAGGGCAAAACCGCTTCGAGGTGCTTGCCCAGGCAATACACGCCCACCATGCTTCGGTGTACGCCCCCTTCATGGTGGAGGTAGGCTCCGTAGTAGTCGAGCTGCTCGGCGATTTGCTTGCTGTTGTGGCCAACACTCCCTTCCTGCAACATGCGGTTGGTGAGCGCGGCCAACAGAGGCTTCGATTCGTGCCAGGAACCGGCCGGAAACTGCCATTCAATCCGCACGAGGTCTTGTCCACCCCCTTCAATGAGATCCACTGGGAGTAGTCCACCCGCCCATTCGATCTGCTGTTGCACCACCACCGGCCACAACATTTCAGGCAGGGGCATGTTGCGCGGGGGCTTAGACCGATCAATGGCACTACCCTCCTTATTCGACTGTTCTATCATTCGTTATTTTATATCTTACCTATTCTATTTTCTCCGATAGACCAGTAAACTGCTCCTGTCTTCGCGCAAAATTTTTTGGGCAGTCGTTCTGATGGCCTCGGGTTCTACCGCCGCATAGCGCTCAACATGCTGATTGATGCCTCCTATATCACCAAGTAATGCATTATAACACAAATTAAGTGCCACATTGAGTCCTTGAACATGCCCAAAATGGTATTCAGCCTCAATCTGGTTGATTTGCCTTTGCCATTCATCCCGCGCTACTACCTCAGATTTCAGCGCATTCAATTCGTTCCATAAGGCTTCGGTGGCCGCTTCGATGCTAACGCCCTCGGCTGGGTGGCCGCTCACAACGAGTAGGCCCGGATCCCGCTCTCCGCTTACATAGGCGTTGATTTGGCCGAACAGCTGCTTTTCACGCACCAACCGACGGTACAGCCGCGCCGAACGACCCCTACCGAGCACATCCGACAGCAAATCGGCTGCTGTATATCCTTCTTCGTCGCGTCCACACATGGGAAAGGCAAGGTATAAGGCGTCGGCCGGTAGCCCGGGGTCGCATACTTCTTCATAACGAGCGGCTTCGGGCAGGGGCTCTCGGGGCAAAACGCGCGGGGGGCGATCCCCCTTGGGTATGTCGCCAAACCAACGCGCTGCCGATTCAAATACCTGTTCGGGTTCGTAGGGTCCGCTCACCGCGAGGTAGGCATAGTTGGGACGGTAGTGGCGGTAGAAAAAGGTCTCGACTTCGTTTAAGTTGGCCTCTTCGATGTGGGCGATTT
>VGGT01000318.1 GCA_016868485.1 Bacteroidota bacterium | reverse complement strand
CCCTTGATCTGGGATGGGGCTTGGGGATGCTGTCGCCCGCCCCTCCATAGTAGGCCTTTCGTTGTGCAGACTGCTGAGCAAGGTAGAATTGCGTTTCACGTTTTGTTCGTTCGTTGCGGTGGTTGGTCTCGAGTTGGGTGGCAATGGAGCGTTGGAGAATTTCCTCCGACAAACGCGCCTGCGGTGCTGGGACATGCCAATCGCTACCTCCGCGTCGTTCCTCTTCAATGGCGAGGTTGTTCAGACGAAGACGCCAGGTGTTCGACAAGCGTTTTTCCATCAATAATCCTACGGAGGTACCCCTGAGCCGCGCCACCTCACTGAAACCATCTCCATCATGGTCGTAGGGCGTGCGCAGGCGGTGGTTGATAAAAGCAGTTGCATTCGCTGGCGCTGGTCGCTCTGCGCGCTTGTCCTGCCCCGAAGTGGGTTTCGGCCTGCTCACCCAATCGGCATGAGCCCGCCAGAGGTGGTCGCCTCCCCCCCCTTTGGGCACGATGGATGATTGTTGGACTGCGCCCCAGCCCTGTTCTTGTGCCCTGCGGGTCACCACATTCACCACCCCGCCCACTGCATTGGCTGCATAGGCGGCCGAACCCCCACCGCGAAGTACTTCAATCCGTTCGATCAGGGCCGTTGGCAAGTGGTCGAGCCCATAGGCAGCGTTAAGTCCACCCATAATCGACTGCCCGTCCATCAGAATTTGTGTATACGGACCGGCCAATCCGTTCAACCGAACCTGTGTATACCCACAGGTCTGGCAGTTGTTCTCCACCTGAACCCCCGGGGTATAGGGCAGTGCATCGCCCAGGTTCGTGGCATTCACTTGTTCAAGACGCCGCGCATCGATCGATTTCACCTCCGCTGGAGCGCCACGACTTACCTCAATTGTTGTTTCAATGTGAATGCCTTGCAATTCCACCACAGTGGGCAGCAGGGTCAGCGACAGGCCTTGGCAACCCCCTTCACCCAGGGGAACACGAAGGGTCTGGTAGCCGACGCTTCGGATGATGAGTTCTTTTGGGGGTGCGTTCGCGCCCAATTGAAATCGTCCGCTGCTGTCGGTTGTGGTGGCATCACCCGATGCCGATTGCACACTGGCCGCTGCCGCGGGCACGGAATCAAGCGGACCGGCTGTGCCCGTGCGCAACCATACCCGTCCCCCGCAACGATGGCCCGAAACAGATGCTTGTTGGGCATGTGTAAGGCTGAAAGAGGCCAGGGTGGTGGCAGTAAGCAGCAGGAAACAGCGGATCCCCACGTTCATAAGACACAAATATAGCACAATCTAAATTAATATTTAGACAAGTCTAAAAAATAGAGAATATTCGATTTGGGGACATCAGCGAGCTTATCTATTTTTATCTCATGAAATGGTCGTACAGGATCTTCTTTCGATGGATGATGTTCAGGCGTCTTCCTCTGGCTTGGCTGGCAGGGCTGCAACTGAAATCCTGTACCGATCAGGAATGCACCATCACGATCAAACACCGGTGGATCAACCAAAACCCCTTTCGTTCCATCTACTTCGCTGCCCAGCTCATGGCCGGTGAAATGGGGGGTGGATTACCTGCACTCCTGCACATCAGGCGTATGGGCTATAATAGCGCCATGCTTGTGACCCAGATTGAGGCATCGTTCTACAAGAAAGCCACCGGACGAATCACATTCCGCTTTAACGAAGTGGCCGAAATGAAGGCCACGGTTGATGAAGCCCAACGATCCACCGAACAACCTGCCACCTACCTCGCCACCACACACGCCTACAACGAATCGGGTCAAAAAATTGCCGAAGTGCGTGCCCTATGGAGTTTTCGTGCCCGACCAAATGCAAGGAGCAGCCAATCGGGCC
>VGGT01000317.1 GCA_016868485.1 Bacteroidota bacterium | reverse complement strand
CGGGTGTATCTGAGGCCACCGACACAAGAGGTGTGATACACTCCGGTGTTCAACTGGAGGTTCCCAGGCTGTCACGTGCAGCAGAAAAGTTTGTATCGGAGGTATATCCCAATCCAACAACGGGACCAGTTAGCATCCGCCTCAACCTGCCTGAAGCGGGTAGGGTTTCAGTGATAGTTACGGATGCCACTGGTCAGCAGGTAAGAAGCAGAGTAGATATGTACTTGAGTGCTGGACGTTCGGAATTGCCATTATCGCTGGAAGGACTCTCCAACGGCGTATATTTGGTACATTTTCAGTATACAGAAAATAAAATGAGCATTATGACCCGTCACAGAGTCCTTGTAACCAACTAAAAGTGAAGTTAAAGTGAAGATTCAAAAGCTTGTGTTACAGGCTGGCAAAAGCGCCCCTAGGGCGCTTTTGTTGTGCTTATCGTTTACAGTGTCTTTGGCACAGGGCGCGGGCCTTTCCTTTCCTTTGTTGCAAGCCCAATCTGGTGATACTGTACTGGTGCCGATCCGCACTCATTCGTTGTCAGGGTCAAGTTCTTTTGAATTACGTGTTCGATTCGAAACAGGATCGTTGCAATACGTTGGAATCCGTTTACCATCAACGGCTTTGGCTGGAACTCAGCCGACGGCGCAAATAAATGGCAATCTGATCTCCATTAATACGGCCACAATTACACTTCCGCAGATCGACACCGTATTGCTCTACCTGATGTTTGTCGCATCGGGTAACCCGTCCTATCTGATCTGGGACCGTGCTACTCAAATTTCGCCCTCTCGTATCTGGGAACCCATCCACGGGGCGGTCAACCCGGTGGGTGCTCTGTTGCCAACAACCAATGGAAATCAAACTGCGTGCACCTACGGATCGGTTGATTTCAGGCTGACAGGAGCTGGCTCCGGACCGTTTCAGTGGTTTCGTTTGTCGAGCGACGGGAATCAGGCCCAAGTCTTGTTGCAGTCATCCTCTATATCCGGAGTAAATACTTCTGAATTGTCGGTACAGGCTTTGCTATCCACTGATTCTGGACGGGCGTATTTCTGCAGGATAGGGACAACTGGTTCGTATAGTATCAGCAGACCGCAGTCGCTACGGGTTTATCCCTTTTCTGAGTTTTCGTTCAGCGATACCTTGTGTTTGCCCGGATCCTATTCATTTGGGGGATTTCAAACCATTATTCCGGGAACCTATTATGACCTATTGCAGGGCAGTAGTGGCTGTGATAGCCTCGTAACCCTCCACCTCTCTGTTCTTCAATCTGTGACCATACAGCAAAGCGTGAGCATCTGTGAGAACCAAGAATACAATGTGGGTCCGCAAACATTCCAACAAAGCGGTAGCTATACGATAAATCTGCGTCGCCAAAATGGATGCGATAGTACCATATTGCTCAACCTGACGGTCCTTGATTCGGTAGTCACACGTCTTCAGGCTACGATTTGTCCGACCGACTCGTTGTGGTTCCACAATCAGTGGATTCGATCTGCGGGGATATACACCCGGCAATTGACCCGCACCAACGGGTGTGACAGCCTAGTGATTTTGAACCTTCAGCATTTACTGGTTTCCGCCACGACCCTGAGTGCTTCCATTTGCCAGAACGATAGTTTTCTATTCGCAGAGATGTATCGATTCCAAGCAGGGATCTATTCTACTGTGCTGACAAATATTTATGGATGTGATAGCCTGGTGAGTCTTCAGCTCACTGTTCATCCACTTCCAGTATCTACGCTCACCCGAAGCGGAAATACTGTGATTTGTCCGGGTGACTCATCAACTTTCATAGTGAGCCATTCAATCGGACGGTGGGTTGATTGGTACCGGAATGATACCCTCATCTCTGGTGCGACAGG
>VGGT01000316.1 GCA_016868485.1 Bacteroidota bacterium | reverse complement strand
TGAAGTTCTTTTTTTAGCTTCTGATCCCGACCTTAAACAACCAGAAACATCGACCTCCGTCGATGCGCAGGCACAATCATCGACCCCAGTCGATGCGCCTGCACAACCACCAAGCTTGAACGCAACTTCGGTCTTCGAAGGAAAGGTCATCGTCGTACTTCCTGAAAGTCCTACAGAAACACAACAAGCGCTACTCAACAAAATCACAGCGGCCTGCGGATTAACACAAGATCAAATCCACATACACATTGGTATCTGTGGTCAAGACGAAATCCCTCAGTTCCTTGGGGCTCGATTGATCCTATCCTTTGGCGCATTATCCAATATTGAACCGGATCAGCTTGCGCATGCTCATACGATACCGTACATCCCCTGCCTTCCGCTTGGTCGGCTTGAAACCGATGCAAACGCAAAAAAAATTCTGTGGAGCAGCCTTAAAAGTTCGATACTGGCATGACTAACATTTGGTTTGCATCGCACAATGCCCACAAAATACAGGAGCTACAAACGCTCATTCACCCATTGGGTTGGAACATTAAAGGAATTGAAGAGGCGGGAATAATAGATGAAATAGAAGAAACGGGCCTCACTTTGCAAGAAAACGCACTGATTAAAGCAAAATTTGCCTATGATCGACTAAATGAACCCTGCATTTCCGACGACAGCGGACTAGAAGTGTCGGCATTGAGTGGTCGGCCCGGCGTGCATTCGGCTCGTTTTGCTGGTCTCCCGCCTGACAGCGAAAAAAACATCAAACTTTTGCTCAGCACCATGAAGGGGCAGGAAAACCGAAAGGCCCAATTCCGCACGGTCATTTGCATGATCATAAGCAACTCAGCATACTATTTCGAAGGAAGCATTCAGGGTGATATTACCTCAGAAGCCCGAGGGGTAGGCGGCTTTGGATACGATCCCATATTCATGCCCGAAGGACATCAACAAACATTCGCTGAAATGACGAGCGAACAAAAAAATAGCATGAGCCACCGTTCGCGCGCAGTAGGACGTTGGCTCAACTTTCTTAAAGGAAAAGGGAGTCTTCTGAATCCTTAGAGGATTGGTGCGCATAGCCAACATCCTCCAAAGTAGCGTCGGAGTCGGCTGCTTGTGTGGCCAACTGGTCGCATCGGTTGTTGTGTGGATTGTCGGCATGCCCCTTCACCCAAACAAATCGAGGCGACCACAACCGAAGTAGGGGTATAAGTTCCATCCACAAATCAGGGTTTTTGACTTTTTTAAACCCCTTCTTTACCCAGCCCCTCAGCCAATTCTTATTGATGGCGTCGACTACATAGCGAGAATCGGAATATACCCAAATCTGGTGGCCATCTCCTTTAAGGGATTTCAATCCAGCCAAAACGGCCATCAGCTCCATTCTGTTATTGGTTGTGTATCTGTATCCTGCCGAAAGCTCCTTACGTGCCGTCCCACTCATGAGCACAACACCATATCCTCCTCTCCCCGGGTTTCCCCGAGCTGCTCCATCCGTATAAATAAAAACCTCTGCCATAAGCTAAAGGATTCCGGCAACGCTAAAGGTGCTGCCCGAGATTAATATAAAATCTTCAGATTCTGCGGCCCGCTGCGCGGCATCAAAAGCTTGTTCGAGCGATGCAAATGATGATCCGAACAGGCCCTCTGATTCAGCCTCGAGGCGCAGCAAATCAGCGTCCAATCCACGAGGAACATCTGCGCGAGCAAAATAATAGGAGGCATTTTTCGGCAAAAGCTTCCAGATGCGTGAGCGATCCTTATCCGAAACCATCGACCAAACAATATGCAGTTTTTGGTATTCAGCACGCTGAACTTGCTCCACCACGGCTTTGATTCCTGCCTCGTTGTGCGCCGTGTCGGCCACCACCACCGGG
>VGGT01000315.1 GCA_016868485.1 Bacteroidota bacterium | reverse complement strand
GATTTTATTGACCGATAGCTTTTTCATCCCTCAGATGCAACGCTACAGACGGATCTGGATGTATCTGCCGGTCGATTACACCACCGCGCTGTCCAAGCGCTACCCGGTTTTTTACATGCACGACGGTCAAAACCTGTTCGATGCCGCCACGGCTTTCGCTGGGGAGTGGGAAGTCGACGAGCACCTCAGTCGATTATTTGGCCAGGGCGATTATGGTGCCATTGTGGTGGGTGTGAGCAACGGTGGAGCCCAGCGAATCAATGAATACAGCCCTTGGGTCAACCCTCAATACGGCGGAGGTCAGGGCGAAGACTACATAAATTTTATTGTTCAAACCCTCAAACCCTATATCGATAGCCAGTACCGCACCGACACTGCGCGTGCGTCTACTGGCTTATGGGGAAGCAGCATGGGAGGATTGATCACGCAGTATGGGGTGATGCGGCACCAGGAGGTCTTTGGAATGGCGGGTGTATTTTCTCCCAGCCTTTGGTTTTCATCCCAAGTGTTTGCGCAGATCCCCTTGGAGGGCCGTCGCCTACCCATTCGTTTCTACCTTCTGGCTGGTGCCCTGGAAAGCAGCAGTATGGTGGCCCAAACCCAGCAACTCGCGCAATCGCTGCGTTCGGTGGGTTTCGATAGCCTCGATGTAGCAGTTCGGGTTCGTTCCGATGGACAGCACAGCGAGTGGTTTTGGCGACGCGAGTTCCCTGAAGCCTACCAATGGTTGCTGCGGCGCATCCCGACCTCTGTTTCCCACCACAATATACCCGAATTGAGGTGGTATCCCAACCCATCGGCCAGGTTTACACGCCTTTTGGGCTTGGAGGAATTTGAAGAAAGCGCGGTGCGGGTTATCGACGCTTGCGGCAGAGTCCGTTTCACAGGTAAAGTGACCACAGAAACCGAGCTCGAAACAAACAGTTGGTCTCCTGGAGTCTATACCACCTTTGTGGTTGATCGGCCACAAATACGACCATTTCGATTGATGGTTCCGTAAGTTTCATGATGGTTCCGTAAGTTCCATGGTGATTCCATAAGTTCAATGAGGGTAATCAACGAATTAAAGAGCTGAGCCATACAAGGCACAAAGATCAAGTGACCTCCATCCGCATTCCGCTAAGGTTGGGGGTATGACTCTTCTGGTAAATTCCTGGCCATCCCTGCAATTTTTCGTGCCCGTTTTTTCAAGTAACGACTGGGTTGATCGGGTGAACGTTCTCGAGGATTTGGAAATGCAGCCACAATCAACGCGGCTTGTCTTGCCGACAGCTCATCCGCGCTTTTGTCGAAATAGGCCCTCGAAGCTGCCTCTGCGCCGTATATGCCTGGGCCCATTTCAATCACATTCAGGTAAACCTCCATAATCCGCCGTTTTCCCCATACGCCTTCGATAAGTAAGGTAAATCCAGCTTCCAATCCCTTTCTGATCCAGGTTCTTGATGGCCAGAGAAAGACGTTTTTCGCTGTTTGCTGACTAATCGTACTGGCACCTCTGGTACGACCGGACTTATTTTGGCGGTTGTAGTCCATCGCCTTTTTCATGGCTTCAAAATCGAAGCCATAATGTTCCATAAAACGTTGGTCTTCAGCCGCTACAGCAGATCGGATCAGGTGGGGTGACATTTTTTCGAGTGGAACCCAATGATGATAAAGAGTGAATTCTTGTCCGGGCTGTTTTCCTTCGGTGAGCCGGAGAAGCATTAATGGGGTAACGGGTACGGGAACCCAGCGGAAAAGGATGAGACAGAACAGCGCCAAGGCTGTTAGCCAAAGGAAGAATTTGAAGATTCGCCGCGCAATTCGGGCCAGGGTCGACATGAAGCGTTTGTGCGTCTTTAAGGCCACAAAAATAAGAGATATTCAATCATCTGATTTCTTGAACAATTTA
>VGGT01000314.1 GCA_016868485.1 Bacteroidota bacterium | reverse complement strand
CTGTTAACCATTGTTTTTCTCGTTTCGATGCGCGCACCGACACCACATTGACCGTTTCTTTAAGGGCGCGCAATATGGATACCACTGCTACATACAGTTGGGATTTTGGTGATGGTAGCACGGGCTCAGGGAGAATTGTTTCCCATACTTACGCCGCATCAGGGGTGTATGTCGTTCGATTGGCTGTGAGCAATGCAGCCGGCACTTGCAGCGACACATCACGTGCCCGTGTATCGGTTCCCCGTTCGAGACGTGGACACCCACCCATTCACCCTGCTGTTTGTAACGCCGCATTCCGTTACCGTGCAGATAGCCTGCCTTTGAGTTATCGTTTTATACCCCGCTATGTTAACCCACGACTTCAGTACACTTGGAATTATGGAGATGGAACAACAAGTAATGGCATCATGGGTGCCCACACCTATGCGGCAGCGGGCACGTACGTAGTGTGTTTATCTGTTGCCGACTCAGCGGGTAACTGTTCGAACCAGCGTTGTGATACCATCCTTGTATCTGCTCCAACGCCAAATCCAACGCCTCGTGTTGCGGGGAATACCACCGCCAATAGCCTCACTTTAGAGGCGTATCCCAACCCAATGAGCGATCAGTTGAGCGTGGTTTTCCATGCGGCTGAGTCTGGTTCAGCTACGATCTACATCCACGATTTGGCCGGACGCTTGGTCATTGAGCGCGCCATTACGGCCCAACAAGGAGCCAACAAATTCGAGATGAGCGTTACCGGTATGGTTCCTGGATCTTACTTGATGACAGTTACCAGTAGCAGCCAGCGTGAGTGGTTGCGTTTGGTGAAGCGTTGAAATTGAGTTCAGGTTGATTGAATGATGAGCCCTGCGCGAAAGCGCGGGGCTTTTTCATTATCATAAGCTCGAGTGCTATTTATTAATAAGCGCGAGGGTACTAATTCTCTGTGGAATAGCCCATTTTGCGGGCATATTGACCTATTTGGTCTTTCATCAGCTTGCGGGCACGGTGTAAACGAGAGCGAACGGTGCCAATGGGAATTCCGATGATTTTAGACATTTCTTCATAGGTGAATTCTTCGATGTCACTCAGCAAGAGAATAAGACGAAAATCGACGGGTAATCGATTCAGGGCAATGGTCATTTCGTCGCCCAACATTTTGCCGAAAATTTCATGGCGCAGGTCGGATGTATGATGAAGTAGTCGTTCATCGGAAATCTGCCATGATTCTGCCTCCTCATATTCCAGCGCCTCAGGCTTACGGCTGCGTCGGCGATAACCGTTGATAAAGCTGTTTTTCATGATGCGAAACAGCCAGGCCTTGGCATGGGTGTTGGCCTGATAACTTCTAAACGACTTCAACGCTTTTTCGTAAGTCTCCTGCAGCAGGTCATGGGCATCGTCCTCGTTAAGCGAAAGACGATAAGCGAAGTTGTAGAGCGAGGTCATATGCGGATAGAACTCCGAATTGAAAAGCCGGTTGGCTTCATCAGCGTTGTGGTCGCGCAGCGACAAATCGTCGAGCTCTTGTTCTTCCGTGATCATGCTATTTTTCGATTCCGCAATCTAATCATTGCCGATTAATTAACGAACATCAGACGAATAATTGTGCCAAGGTTTAAAAACCTGTCAGTTTGTCAAAATTTCCGTGTTATTCCCCCTATGGTGGTATTCCCCCTCCGGTTTGATACGCTATTCGAAGGGTGTGCTGAATCCAGAAATGACAGGATTCATCGTGTCTTTTTCCGACAAGAGGGGTTGTTCTATTCCCCATTGAATATTGAGGTCGGGGTCATCCCATGCCAATCCACCTTCCGAGGCCTGGTGGTAGGGCGCCGTGCATTTATAGAGAAACAAGGTATTGTCGCTCAGCGTGAGAAAGCCATGAGCAAATCCACGCGGAATCCACAGCATCAAGTGGTTTTCGCCC
>VGGT01000313.1 GCA_016868485.1 Bacteroidota bacterium | reverse complement strand
GAAGGTTGGGTGCTGAAATCCTCTATATCCTACAGCGATAAAAGAAAACCGGAAAACGAGCACACCACACGAGTCGATTTGCGGTATTCCTTCGGCCGAGATCGATTGTTGATTTATGCAAGCCATAGCCATAACTTCGGGGGGCACCAAGTCATGATATCGGGTGGACGAAGGGTAGCGCAATACAACAGCGTTGAGCCGGTTTCGCCCTCCACAAACCTCACGAGGACGTTATTCGACGGACAAAATTTACTGAATCTCTATGACCTAACAGCTTTAGAAGCGCGCGCCAGTTTTCGCGCCTCTGCCGATTGGAAGTGGAACATCAGCAGCGCTTGGCACCGAAGATCAGCCTTGGAAAACCTTGATCGATTACCCAACTACTTGATCCGAGGAGGGCTCGCCCCCAATCACCCAAATAATCAAGAACGTCCCGGCGAAACAAATTTCACCACACATGACGCCCTGCTGTTGGATGTGGGGGTATTGTGGATGCCCGGCACGCGATTGTCGCGCTACAATGGTCGAACCCGATGGGAATCGTCAGGCTTTCCCGAATTTTCGGCCGGCATTAGGAGTGGGAGTATCATTGCCGGTTGGCCTGTCGATAGTCCGCTGGGCTCTTATTACGGAAAGCGCTTTGCAGAAGTCTATTCAGGCATGCGCTGGTCGCCTAACTTAGCAGGAGGTCGAAGCCTTAGGCTACAAATCGACGGTGGAGTATTTCTCCGAAGACCGGCGCAGCTCATTGATTTCAGGCATTTTAATGGACTTTTATCGCGCGTGCAGAACCGTGGCGACAACCGTTTCCGCGATTTGGACATTTATGCAAACAGCACGACAGGCCCATGGGCAACAGCATTCATGCGGTTCACCACTGGTAGAATGCTGCTGAATCGCATTGAAGCGCTGAATCGGATCGGATTGGGGGAGGAAGTATTTGTGTCCGGGCTCATGACCGATCGACTTGGACACCTTGAACTTGGCTACAGCATCCTCACACCCTTCCAGGCGATAGGAATCGATGGATTTATTTCATTCGACAGCCTCAGGCGCCGTAACACAGGCTTCAGAATCCTAATTGGGTTTTAGAACGGAGAACGTATCCCAGTCGCAGGCTTTTAGAACGGAGTCTATATCCCAGTCGCAGGCTTTTAGAACGGAGTCTATATCCCAAGGGAACTAATGACTGAAACGCATTCCAGCGTATTTGACCTCGCAAACTTGGGGGTATCTTGGGATGCAAGAGCAAAAGGTGGACAGCGCGCTAAACATAACATCGGTGGTTTCAACGTACTAGTGCAAAAATAGCAGGTATTTCCGTTTGATTGTTGATGTGTGTTTTTTATTACTTCATTGTATCCCCCCGACCATCCGATCCATTGAATTGAAGACCGCCGAGGCGAGGCCATTCTCAGCGTTTGCCATCCGCATCGATGGCCAAATCGAGCAAATGGAAGAGGAATACCAATCATTAGACCACTCCCTTTCTGATGATGACTAACGACCACCAAATGATCACGATTCAGACGTTTGATCAATTCCGTGAGCTTTGTCCGCCAAGACCTGAACGTGTCACAAATCACGGATTTGGCCGCAAAAATCAGAATGGTCTGGGTGTTGCATCAAGACCGATACACGCCAGCCACGTTACTGGATGCACTGGCGAAATTCGATGAAACATATTTTGACGAAAACGACCCGAAACGCGAACGTCCGATTTGGCTGGATTGCAAGCTCGTGGTTGAATCAGGTGATTAACAATGGAATGCGACCTTCATGCTTGGCGCTGCGCGCCGCACGAAAGCTTAACTGTTATGGGCTGGTTTTTAATTCTTCCTTGTATTGTTTGCAATTGAAGAAAGAGCTCTAAATTGTTCAGCAAGAAACCGTGTACCAACAATAATTAGGAAACCATA
>VGGT01000312.1 GCA_016868485.1 Bacteroidota bacterium | reverse complement strand
TGCCAAAGTAGCTTATGTTCCGGGTGCTGGTGATGAAATCCCCGCCGCATTGCGTGCCCTGGGTTATGAGGTCACTGAGCGGCCGGCTGGCCAATGGACGCCTGAAATGCTCAAAGAGTTTCAAACGGTGGTTTTGGGTGTGCGCTTGGTGAATACCGACGAGGATTACCGCAAACTGTATCCGATGTTGCGCAGTTTTGCCCATGGTGGTGGCACGGTGGTGATGCAATACCAAACCAGTCGCGGATTGTTGAGCGATTCACTGGCCCCGTTTCGCCTGCAATTGGGCAGCCAGCGCACGACGGTAGAGGAGGCGCCCGTACAATTATTGAATGCTGATCATCCGCTATTGAATCGCCCCAATCCAATTAATGGGGATGATTTTAGGGGATGGGTGCAAGAACGAGGTCTTTATTATGCTGCGCGTTGGGACAGCACCGCTGCAGAGGCTTTATTGGCCATGTCAGATCCAGGTGAAAAGGAACAAAATGGGGCTTTGGTGGTTGGACGTGTGGGCCGTGGCTGGTGGGTATATACTGGCCTCAGTTTGTTCAGACAATTGCCCGCAGGTGTACCCGGGGCATTTCGTTTGCTCACGAATCTGGTTGAACTCGGCAGAGATGGAGTGCCCCTGATTAAAAAAGAGGAGAAAACGCCGCGTTAAGGGTCATGAGTGCATTGGATTGGTGGGTATTGCTGTTGACCCAAGTTGGTATTGTAGTCTACGGACTATACGCGCAACGTAGAGCCGCCGGATCGGCCGATTATTTGCGGGGTCGAAACATGGGTTGGTTTACCGTTGGCCTATCGATTATGGCAACCCAGGCCAGCGCCATCACCTTTTTGTCGGCTCCTGGTTTGGCCTATGCCGAGGGAATGCGGTTTGTGCAGTTTTACTTCGGCCTGCCCATTGCAATGGTGATCATAGCCACAGTAGCCGTTCCGCTCTACTACCGACTGAACGTGATGACGGCCTATGAGTACCTTGAACATCGATTCGATGTTCGTTTGCGTACGCTGGCTGCTTTTCTGTTCCTAACCCAGCGCGGATTGGCAGCGGGACTCACCATTTTTGCACCGGCCTTGATCTTGAGTGCTGTCTTGCATGTGAATCTGAGCCTCACTTGCCTGGTGATAGGCGCTGTGGTGGTGGGCTATACACTCACGGGAGGCACAACCGCTGTAGCCCGAACCCAGAAAACGCAGATGGCGATCATTCTGGCCGCCATGGTTTGGGCGGCTTGGTTGGTGGTCGATGGTCTCCCGAATGGGGTAGGGATCGGTGAAGCATTGGATGTTGCCGACGCTATGGGACGCATGCAAGCCGTAGACTGGCACTTCGATTGGAATGAAAAATACACCGTGTGGAGCGGTTTGTTGGGTGGCACCTTCTTGATGCTGTCCTATTTCGGCACGGACCAAAGTCAGGTTCAGCGTTATTTAGGTGGGCAGACCATTCAGCAATCGCGCATGGGGCTTATGATGAACGGCTTGTTGAAGATCCCAATGCAATACGGGATTTTATTGGTCGGAGTCTTGGTTTTTGTATTTTATATTTTTCAGCCGCCACCTTTGCTGTTCAATACGGAACTTCGGGGTCAGCTGGTTGCAGGCAAGGCCAAAGTTGAATTTCAAACTTTGGAGTCTGAATATAAGTTGGCGCTTCATGAGCGAAAAACGGCGGCCATCAATTATCTCGACGCCCAACGAATGGGGGGCGCACATTCGATGGAATCGACAACCGTAGACCTCGAAACAGCAGGGGGCGCGCTCAATCAATCGCAGCGAAAGCTCGATTCGTTGCGCAGTCGGGCTCAAGCTTTGGCGAAAAAGGAGTTGCCCAGCGGCGATTCGGGCGACACCAATTACATCTTTCTCTATTATGTTTTTGAGCGCTTACCCGCGGGCATCATTGGACTT
>VGGT01000311.1 GCA_016868485.1 Bacteroidota bacterium | reverse complement strand
TAACTGGATATGGCAGAAGGATCTGTTTTGATTATTGGCGCTGGAGGTGTGGGGGCTGTTGTTGCCCATAAATGTGCAGCCGTTCCCTCCGTATTTCAGAAAATCATGCTCGCCAGCCGAACCCGTGCGAAGTGCGACAAAATTGCTGCTCAGGTGGGGGGCAACCGTATAGAAACGGCACAGGTCGACGCCGATGATGTGGAACAGTTGGTTGATCTCATGGAGTCATTTCAGCCTGAGTTGGTGATCAACGTGGCATTGCCCTACCAAGACCTCACCATTATGGAGGCTTGTTTGCGAACCAACACCCATTACCTCGACACGGCCAATTATGAGCCACGCGATGTGGCTAAATTTGAATACCATTGGCAGTGGGCCTACCACGATCGCTTTCGGGAAGCGGGCCTTTTGGCGCTTTTGGGCTGTGGATTTGACCCAGGTGTTTCGGGTATTTTTACGGCGCATGCCCTCAAGCATCATTTTGATGAAATTCATTACCTCGACATCGTAGATTGCAACGCGGGCAACCACGGAAAAGCTTTTGCCACCAACTTCAATCCTGAGATCAACATTAGGGAAATTACCCAAAGGGGTAAGTACTGGGAAGATGGAAAATGGATCGAGGTAGACCCGTTGAGCATAAGAAAAGACATTTCATATCCTGAGATTGGCCCGAAGCCTTCGTATCTCCTCTATCACGAGGAACTGGAATCATTGGTGCGCAACATCCCCAGCCTAAGAAGAGCCCGTTTTTGGATGACTTTTAGCGAACAATACATCACCCACCTGAGGGTATTGGAAAATGTGGGTATGACAGGCATTCAACCTGTTCGCTTCCAGGGTATGGATATCGTTCCACTGGAGTTTTTGAAGGCTGTCTTGCCCGAGCCTTCCTCGCTCGGTGAGGGCTATACGGGGCAGACTTCGATCGGATGTCAGATTCGCGGTGTGCGCGACGGCAAGCCGCGGAATTATTATGTTTGGAACAACTGCGACCACGCGGAAGTGTATCGTGAGATTGGCGCACAAGCGGTGTCGTATACAACCGGCGTCCCCGCCATGATCGGGGCCATGATGATGATGACCAAAACTTGGAAAGGGCAGGGGGTGTTTAACGTGGAGGAGTTCGACCCGGATCCATTTATGGCTGAACTCCCTCGATATGGATTGCCTTGGCATGAACAGGTCGATGGCCCCTTGGCGTTCGACGATTACCGATGAGTTTACCCTGGGATCGTCTTCCCTCACCTGCCTTTATTCTCGATAAGCCCCTGCTGAGGCGCAACATGCAGCTCGTTGACCGGCTGCGCAATGAAACAGGTATTCGTGTACTGCTGGCATTGAAGGGTTTCTCGATGTACCATATTTTTGATGAAATGCGGCCCTTTCTCGATGGCTCTACCGCAAGTTCACTGCACGAGGCTCGATTGGGTCAAGAGGAGTTTGGTGGCGAAACGCACATTTTCGCCCCAGCGTTTCGACCGAGTGAATTTGAAGAAATAGCGGGTCGGGTTACGCATGTTTCCTTCAACAGCCTCGCTCAATACGAGCGATTTGCCCCCGTATTGTTTCGTGTTAATCGGGAGGCGCAGGCGGGCCTACGCATCAATCCGGAGTATTCACCCGTTGGCGTGTCGCTCTATAACCCATGTGCACCGGGTTCTCGACTTGGCGTTCGGTCGGTCGAAATGCCTGTTCGTTTACCCGAATCGATTCGATTCCTTCATTGCCACAACCTCTGCGAAAGCGATGCCGAGGGTTTGCGGGGTACGTTGGAGGCCATTGAGGAACGATTTGGCCCCTGGTTGGATCAGGTTGATGAACTCAACCTGGGTGGTGGTCACCTCGTAACGCGCATTGGCTATGATCTGGATGCGTTTCGGTCGGTCATTGCCGATTTTCGAAGCCGACATCCCCATTTGTCGCT
>VGGT01000310.1 GCA_016868485.1 Bacteroidota bacterium | reverse complement strand
GCCGTGCTGTTTCGCTATCAACTTTCACCAGAGATTTCGGAAATGTGGTTTAAAAACAAACATCTGATCGTTAGTCGATTCACGAAAAAACCAAAATCATGACCCAGGAAGCTGTGCCCGTCTTGTTTTTGGTATTCAATCGCCCCGAAACCACCGCCCAAGTTTGGCAGCGGATCTGTGATGCTCGCCCCCCGCGTTTGTACGTTGCGTGCGATGGGGCACGGGCCGGACGCGAAGGTGAACAGGAGCGGGTCGATGAGGTGCGGCGAATAACAGAAGAGAACATCAATTGGCCCTGTCGGATACAAAGACGCTACCGAACCCAAAATCTCGGGTGCCGCCAGGCCGTAAGCGACGCCATCAGTTGGTTTTTCGAACATGAAGAGAGGGGCATCATACTCGAAGACGACTGCCTGCCTTCGGTCGACTTTTTTAGGTTTTGTGCCGAACTCCTCGATCGCTACCGCCACGATGAGCGCATCTTCATGATTTCGGGCAACAATTTCCAGCGTGGCCGGCGGCAAACACCTTATTCTTATTACTACTCCTGGTATACCCACATCTGGGGTTGGGCAACCTGGCGAAGAAGCTGGGAAAAAGTGGATTTGGAAATGAAGTCCTATCCCGAATTCATACGCAAGGGCGGTGCGCGCCAGCTCCTGAAGCACGCCGACGAAGCCCGCAGGTGGGAAAAGACCTTTGCCCGCTATCTGGAGGGGCGCTACAACACTTGGGATTATCCCCTCATGTTTGCATCCTGGTGGCACAAGCAGGTAAGCATACTTCCCGAGGTGAATTTGGTGACCAATATAGGGGCCGGGGCAGGCATCGATCAGACCCACAGCTTTGATCCCTCGGTCGATGCGCTCTTTCACATACCCACCCAAGCCTTGGGCGAGATTCAGCATAATCCAGAGGTTCAAGTAGCCCATGAGGCCGATTACCATACCTTTTCGCACCACATCTACCCCTCTTGGGATAAAAAACTCCGTGCCCGTGTCTGGAAATGGTGGCGTTCCGTTTTTAGGGCGCATAACCTCAAATAGATTTTGTAATTTGGCTCTTTCATGCGCGATTCGCTCCATACGCCCACAGCATCATGAGGTTGTTGCTTGAAATCAGTTTCCGTGGGGTATATTATTGGCTCAGCGACCCCATGTACAGAGCCTTTATTGGTCTGGTGATCCGCTATGGCGATCAAAAGAGGAACCGTCCACAGCGCATCCGACTGCTCGGTCAATCTTGGTTGGTTCTCGATGCCTATTCATTCATTTGGCAATTCCGGGAGATTTTCACCGATCGCAGCTACGCCTTCCCTTGTACCAACCCCCATCCCGTAATTTACGACTGTGGAAGCAATATTGGATTAAGTATATTGTATTATAGTAAAAAATACCCTAATTGCAGGGTTGAATCTTTCGAACCAAACCCCAAAGTGGCCGAGGTATTGAAGCAAAACACGCAAGGTCTGAAGGGATGCACCATCAACCTACACCAAGAGGCCGTATGGATTCGCGATGAGGTACTGGCGTTTGGCGTAGAGGGCGACCCCGACGCAGGCCGTATTGGCGATACGGACGCGGTGGCTGGTACCGTTCAGGTCCAAGCCCGCGATCTGCGCAGCATGCTTGATCGGGAATCGCGGGTCGATTTCCTAAAAATAGATGTGGAAGGCGCCGAATCGGCGATCATCCCCCACATCATGCCCTGCCTGCACAAAGTGCAATCGCTTTTTGTGGAATATCATAGTCGCCCGGGCGACCCCCAAGCATTGGGAACGATTTTGCGGTGCCTGGAAGAAACGGGCTTTCGCTACTACCTAAAAACGGAGAATCGTCGCCGCCAGCCGTTAACAAACCACGGGCAAGAATTGGCGATGGACTACCAAACCAATGTTTACGCTTTTCGGCTTGGGTCATGATGGGCAT
>VGGT01000309.1 GCA_016868485.1 Bacteroidota bacterium | reverse complement strand
CGCTGCGCTACCCTACCGGTCATCCTGAACCGGTATGGGGCATTAATTTTGAACGCAACATCCGGCGAAAGCGGGAGCAGGTGCGCTGGCAAGGGTGGAGCCGCGACATGCGCATCGAACAGTTGGTGGTGGCTGGTACCTTGCATGGTCTGCGTGGTATTACGGAGCGTAGCTTCCTGGATGTGCGTCCGTATGCACTCGGCGGCCTACAAAATGAACCCTCAGGGCCTTCTGTGCTGACCCGATTGGGCGGCGAGGCCAACTACCTCATTACACCCGCTTACCGCATGAATCTCACCTTGAATACGGATTTTGCCCAGGTGGAGGCCGACCAGCAGCAGGTGAACTTGACGCGTTTTCCGCTCTTTTTTCCTGAACTCCGTGATTTTTTCTTAGAAGGTGATGATTATTTTAATTTTGGATTTGGGGGGAATCGGGTCTTCCCGTTCTACACGCGCCGCATCGGACTCAACGATCGGCGCGAGCAGGTTCCGATTTTGGGTGGGGTTCGGGTTTTGGGCAAGGAAACCGACCGAACTTTGGGCTTTATGAGCCTGCAAACGGGTGCGGATGGTGGTGGAGCGAACAGCGGGGAGAATTTTTCTGCGGTTTCGTGGCGACAAGATGTGGGGCAACAAAGCTCAATTGGGGCGATGAGCGTGCAACGCATCAGTGGGCGCGATTTCCATGCCACGGCGGGCATCAACGGGCGTTGGAGCACCTCTAAACTGTGGGGGCGGCGCAATCTTGATGTGGGCGGGGCCCTGGTGCATACCTATGACCGCTCGGCGGGTTTTCAGCCGGGCGCTCTGGCCTGGCGCTGCTTTTTGAGCTATCCCAATGACCGCTTTTCTGTATTTGCCTCGGCCCAAAGGGCTGACTCCCTTTTCGACCCGCAAGTGGGCATCATGCTTCGTCGGGCTTTCCGCGAACATTTTCTGGATGTGACTTTGAAGCCTCGACCGGGAGGGCGGTTTTCGTTCATCCGTCAACTCGACATCAAACCGGTATCGGTATCGCATACACAAAACGATGATGATGGCTCGATTCAGTCGTTTAGCTACACTTTTCAATGGCTCGGACTGGACACGCGCAAGGGCGATCGAATCAGCGTGGGGCACTCGGTGGTGGCCGAGGGTCTTCGCGTGGGCTTCAGCCCGGCCCCTACCCTTCAATTTGCGCCGGGCTTGTATTGGTGGCGGCAAAATAGTGCACGGATTTCGTCTTTTAGGGGTCGCCGGCTGGCGGTCGACAGCCGTCTTCAGTGGGGGGGCTATTTTGATGGGCGCTCTGTTCAGCACCAAACCGAGCTATGGTGGCGGGGCAACCGATACGCTCAAATGAGCCTCAGGCTTGAGCTCAACGACATTCAGACCGAAGCCGGTGGCTGGTCGACCACACTTGTGGGCAGTAGAATCGGCTATGCCCTCAATGCGCGTTGCTTTGGTTCTTTGCTCACGCAATGGAATTCGGCACAAGATGAGTTGAATCTGAATTTTCGGTTCCAGTACATCCCATTCGTTGGGGCCGATGTGTTCCTGATTGTGAATCAGGTTTGGCGGGGCGATGGGCAGGGCGAGGAGCGGCGCTTCCTACCCCTGCGCCAGGTGGTGATGACGAAAGTCATTTGGCGGTTTGTGGCCTAAGGGACCTCCGGCAGGTTTTTACCTTATTTCATCGGTTTTTTGTTCATCGTTAGCGATTTGAAAAATATACTATTTTGTTAATTTAGAAGGTTTTTTTGAGAATCCGAGTCTTACCTGACCTCAGATTTGAAAATGGGACAGTTGATAAAAAGTATGAATGGAGGTCTCTATATAAAATAAACGGGTTGCATAAAAATATTTAATTCAAGAGCAACTGAATCTGATATAACAAAAAAATCTTGCTAAAAAACAAGGTCGACAAAACCCCAAAGAGTGGTTTCACGGAT
>VGGT01000308.1 GCA_016868485.1 Bacteroidota bacterium | reverse complement strand
TACTTCATTTGATTTCCTTATCTTTCCCCGAAAGCAATTCAAATCTACAGAATGCAGATTTGATCCACCCCAAACAAATTTGATCCACCTAAAGCACACTTGATCCACCTAAAGCACACTTGATCCACCTAAAGCACACTTGATCCACCTAAAGCACACTTAATCCACCAAAATTCCAACCCATGACTCCTGAAGAACAAGACACGTTTAGAAATGTATTTGAACAAAAAAGCTGGACCGAAATCAAAGCAGCTTCATCATGGCAAATTTTTAAAATTATCGCTGAATTCGTAGAGGGATTTGAAAAATTATCGCGAATCGGCCCCTGCGTTTCCATTTTTGGGTCTGCACGCACTGCATCCACCCATCCTTATTATTTACTGGCCGAGGAAATTGGCAAAAAACTGACCGAAAAGGGATATGGCGTCATTACGGGTGGAGGACCAGGCATCATGGAGGCGGGTAACAAGGGCGCCAAACTGGCTGGCGGCAAAAGTGTTGGTCTGAATATTGACCTGCCCTTCGAGCAGTTTAGCAACCCTTACATCGATAGTGATAAATTGATCAACTTCGATTATTTCTTTGTTCGTAAGCTGATGTTTATTAAGTATGCACAGGGTTTCGTAGTCCTGCCTGGTGGCTTTGGCACGTTGGATGAGCTTTTCGAGGCCCTTACCCTCATTCAAACCCGAAAAACGGGCCGGTTTCCGGTGGTATTGGTGGGAACAAACTATTGGAAAGGCCTCATCGACTGGTTGAAGGGCACTATGCTTGAGCAGGAGCGAAACATCAACCCAGCAGATCTTGACTTGATGGCCGTGGTAGATACGGCAGATGAAGCCGTACAGCACATCGAGGATTTTTACAGCAAATTCATTCTAAGCCCCAATTTTTAATTCCCAACCCCCAGCTGATCCGACATGCCAAAGGTACTGTTCAGGTTCTTCGATGGAGAGAACCGTACATACAAACACAGGCTGAGGCATGTGCCCTTTGTTTTGGCACTCTCCTTAATAGCTCTTTCCCAATCAGTCGCCCAATCTCGTTTCCCCTTAGATTACTTTACGTCCCCAATCGACACCCCGCTCAAATTGTCGGGCGGCTTTGCCGAGCTGCGCAACAACCACCTGCATGGTGGATTGGATTTTCGAACGGGTGGTGAAGAGGGCCTCCCCATTTATGCTGCTGCCGATGGATACGTCGGTCGTATTCGGGTGTCTGGTCATGGCTACGGCAATTGTCTCTACATTATTCATCCCATTGGCTACACCACCGTTTATGGCCATCTATTGTCTTTCGAAGAGCCCATTCGATCGTGGGTTAATCGTCGACACCACGAATTACAAGAAAATGAACTGGATCTCTGGCTCAAGGAAGATGAAATACCTGTTAGTAAAGACCAATTGCTGGCTCTGAGTGGCAATACGGGCGCATCCGGAGGTCCACATTTGCATTTCGAAATTCGACACACCGAAACCGAGGAGCTCATCAACCCGCATTGGTTCGGCCTTAGGGTAGCCGACAATGTTCGCCCAACCTTTGATTGCATGGAAGTTGTTCCCCTTGGCCCTGGCAGTTTAGTTGGCGGGAAGCCTTCCCCACTTCGACTCCAGTTTTTACAAGACAGCACGGGTTTCTGGCGCGCAAAGAAAGAAGCAGAGGTAGCCGGTGCATGCCATGTGCAGGTTAAAGTGTGGGACAAGCACACCGAAAATGAGTTGCGGCAGGGCATCTACCAATTACTTCTCATTCAAGGTTTGGATACACTCTACGCATTCAAAGCGGATCGCTACGCCCATTCGGAAACGCGCTACGCCAATTCTGTGATGGATTATGAAGCGAAAATGCTCAACAACGAGACATTCTATCGCTTATTTCGTTCGCCGGGCAACCACCTTCGTCTGATCAATGCTGAACTCAGCAACGGGATACTCCACCCA
>VGGT01000307.1 GCA_016868485.1 Bacteroidota bacterium | reverse complement strand
TATCTCGCGCGCGGTGTAGTTACTCACGATCGAAAAGTCGTGGCGCCTGTCGTAGCGCGCCCAAAAGGGTTGCCCACTGTTCAGCTCATCGAACTGCAGGCGGGTCCACGAGAGGGTGTAGCCCATCCACCCAGTCCACCGTCCCGTTTTCTTTTGAATCATGGCTTCCATGCCCTTCGAGTTGCCCCGGCCACTGGTTACGGCATCTTCCCAACGGAATTTATCTGCATCGGAGGCCCCAGGCTCCAGATTGAGGAATGAGGCACCTTCCCGATACGAGATGATGTTGTTCATGTTTTTGTGGTAGAGTTCGAACGTGAGCGACACGGGTTTCTTGGGGAAATCGTAGGCCAATCCGGCGGCAAACTGTTCTGAGCGCTGCGGCTTGAGGTTCGGCGTGGCCGGCACCCATAGGTCTGTAGGCAGTCCGGCCCCCGTATTGCTGATGAGGTGCACATATTGATTCATCAGGGCATAGCCGAACTTGGTCGACCAATTTTTGCGGAAGCGGTAGTTCGACGAAAAGCGGGGTTCTATGTTTTTGTAGGTGGTACCCGCCACCGAAAAAGCCGTGAGGCGCACCCCAGGCTGTATGTTCCATTTCGAACTCAACCGGATGTCGTCTTCTGCATAAACAGCGTGTTCCCATGCCCAAATGACATTTTCGTTGGTGCTGTCGATGTTCTCGTAGCTGCTTTCAAAAGCTAAAGCCGAGGGATTAAAGCGGTGCAGGATCGATTGAAATCCGGTGCGGATGCTGTGGTTCTCGCTTGGGCGGTAGTCGATATCGTGTTTGAGGCTGAAATCGCGTATGCCGCTGCGGTAGATCAGTGAGAAAACATCCAAATTATCCGAGAAGGTGATGTAGTTGCGGAAGGTGTAGTCGGTGAAAATCAGGGAGGTATTGGCAAACAGGCGGTTGTTGAACATATGGTTCCACCGCAAGGTGCCTGTGGCGTTTCCCCAATCGACACCCGCGCGAAAGCGTTCACCAAAATCCTGGAAACGCAAGAAAAAATTGTCCTTTCCAAAATAACCGCTGAGGAAAATTCGGTTGCGGGCATCGATGTCATAATTGATTTTCGCGTTCAGATCGTAGAAATAATAGCCACCATCCTGTCCGCGCGGAAGGAAAGGCCTCACCAGGGCATCGAAATAGGTGCGTCTGCCGCTGACCAAAAACGAAGAGCGTCCTTTGGCGATGGGCCCCTCAACGGTAGCGCGCGATGATATAAGGCCAATGCCCACTTCACCTTTATACTCCTCCTTATTGCCGTCCTTCATGTTGAGCTCGATCACAGAGGAGAGTCGCCCCCCATAGCGCGCAGGGAATCCACCCTTAATAAGGTCCACACTCTTGAGGGCATCACCATTAAACAAACTAAAAAAACCGAATAGATGAAAGGCGTTGTAGACATTCGCTTCATCCAGAATGATGAGGTTTTGATCGGGACCGCCCCCCCGCACATAAATTCCGGCGTTGCCCTCCCGTCCCTTTTGAACACCGGGCAGCAGCTGAATGACCTTCAACACATCTTTTTCGCCCAGCAGTGCAGGGATTTCGCGCACCTGCTGAATGGGGATGTTGATGATGCTCATTTCCGTGCGTTCGGTTTCTTTCTGCTGCACCAGGTCGCCTTCCACCACCACCTCCTTCAGTAGGCTCTCCGAAGGCTTGAGTTTGGGCGACAGCGTTAGGTCGCCCGTTCGCAGGTCTACCGACAAGCTCAGGCGGGTGTAGCCGATGTAGCTTACCTCCACCGTGTAGGTATCGGCGGGTAGGGTAATGGAATAGAAGCCATACGCATTGGTGGTGGTGCCCCCACTGCGTGATGGGAAAAAGAGGGATGCACCAGGGAGCGACTCCCCGGATTTGGCATCGCGAACGTAGCCACTCAATACGAACTTACCGGCATTGCGGGTTGTGTTTACCTGGGCAGAGGAAGTCAGGGTC
>VGGT01000306.1 GCA_016868485.1 Bacteroidota bacterium | reverse complement strand
TCGCACGATAAGCGTAATCGAATCCGAAGTTAGAACCTGCAAAAGGCGCATCCACACTCGCACCAAGACTCAGTCCTGAATAAACATTTTGGGTGAATTCAGGATCCGACCCTGCATCTTCAAATTGGTAACCTGCGCGCGCAGCAAACATCTTACCAAAGGCATATTCCGCCCCAAATCCGTACTGATCGTTGGTGAACGAGTTGGAGGTAAAGTTGCCCGCCACTGTGAGGCGATTCGATTTATTCTCATCCAAATAGAAATCGTAAGAACCCCCTATGTTCATCAAGGAAGGCATTTCCAAGGTCTGAGAACGCTGCGAAAGAGTTAAGGGAACGTTGCTCCCCTGCATAACACCGCGTGCAGCAAGACCATCCCCCGAAAAACTTATGGGGGTCCCCACATTGCGCAATGAAATACCGAATTTAATGCGGTCATCAGGGCCTGTAATGTATTGAATACCAGCATCGAAGGCAACACCGGACGCATTGACATCCGAAGTTCCCTCGGTCACAATACGAATAGTGGCACCACCATGAATGCGGTTCGAAAAGGATTTGGCATAAGACAATCCCAGATTGGCGATGGTAGGCTTGTAGGTACCCAATCCACCGTCGGGATTGTTCACGGTAGTGATTTCTATTGAACCCATATCCACGGACATCACGCTCAGAGCCATCACACTGGATTCATCGATTCGCTGAGCTATCCCGAAGGCATTCATGTAAATATCTGATCCAACCAGCCAATTCGTCCTGGAAAAATACAACTCCGTTTTGCCACCCAACGCAAGTCCGGCAACATTGAGACGTTCGGCTTCAAGGCCGCGGACATTGGCTGAATTCACCCCGTACCATCCAGCCTGCCTTGCCCAAGGCATGATCTGGAGCTCCGTAGCGCCTGCTTGTCCTCGGCGGTCTGGATTACCGGCTATCCCCCGATAAGGAGCACTTAGCCCTAACCCTAACATGATCCAAAGCGCCCACGTCGACGCCCTTTGAGGGAACTTGAATTGATTGGATTGCATAGATAGAATGGCTGTATTTTGAGTAGTCATACGCTTGGAATTGAAGGCTGAACCTGCTTTACGAATGTTTAATAACAATAAACGACAAGGATTTAGAACGTGTCAAGGTCAACCGGACGAAGGACCCCAAACCATTTGACGGTTTTTTCGCCAATACCTGGGGCATCCACATGGACTATGTATGAGCCGCTTGCAATGGGAACTTTGTTTTGATTGAGCAAATCCCAATCCAAATAAGTAGCAGTGGCGTCATCCTTGCGCAGTGTCCTGATCAAGTTTCCATTCACCGTGTAAATTCTAACCGTGCACTTGGTGGGCAAGTTCGTGATTTTCACGCGATTATCAATCTGACTGACCTCGTAATTGGATGCTCCGTAATACGGATTGGGTACGACACGAATGAGATCCAACGCGGATTTGGCCACATCCAATACCTTTTTACGAGGAGCGATACCTTTGAGATTCACCAAGTAGTGAGGATTTCCTTTATTGACACCGTTCGAATCCGTCACAAACTTGGCATATTTTCTGGAAACCCTAATTTTGGCACGGTATTCGTTGTCCAAAAGGGTTCTTCCGGGACGCAACAAAGGCACAGATGTGTAGAACACCCCATTGTAAAAGAGCCTGTAATCCGAAAGCACCATGGCCTTGGGATTGTTGATCGGCGATGCCGCACCAACCTGCTTATTCAGTTGACGCCAGGTAACATCCGCCTGATCATACCGAGAGTTCATGATATAAATAAAGTGACGTCCTCCCATGGGGATACGGAAATTGTTGCCGTTAACTGAAAAAAATGAATCGGTTGGGTTCCAGCGCATATCTCCATGAGGGTGACCAGCGATGTTTGCGTAACGGCTATCCTCACCGAAACATATATTCAAGCGTTCACCCGTTTCCAGATTGATTGCATAGCCCGGGAACCAAGACAAGCCATT
>VGGT01000305.1 GCA_016868485.1 Bacteroidota bacterium | reverse complement strand
CATTTCTGGTGACCACAAAAATTTTGATGACCTCACCTTTGTCCGGGTCAGGTTTACCGATGGCCGCTGCCTCTAAAATCGCTGGATGCTCCATGAATACTTTCTCAATCTCATAAGGCCCAATTTTTAAGCCACCCGTGGTAATGAGATCATCCGCCCTTCCAATGAACCAGTAATACCCCTCGCTGTCCTTCTTGGCAATGTCGCCACTGATAAACCAATCACCATGGAAGGAGCTCTCGTACTTCGCAGTTTCATGCAGGTAGTTGCTGAACATCCCGGGCCATGTTTTTTTGAAAACAAGATGGCCAGGTGTATCGACCTCATCAATAAGTTGAAAGTGATCGCCCCTGATGGCGGCAAGTCCAACGTCCACACCCGGCACTGGTTTACCCATCGACCCAGGCTTAACCTTCAGGCATCGATAATTTGAAATCATGATGCCACCGGTTTCCGTTTGCCACCAATGGTCAAGCATCGGAACATGAAAAGTCTGCTCCCCCCATTTAACCGCTTCAGCATGAAGGGGCTCACCACCACTTAAAATCATTCGAAGGTGCTGAAGGTTATAGTTGCCCGTTGGCTGAACATTCATCTTCATCAATCGTCGTATCGAAGCCGGTGTGGTGTACCAAACATTGACCTGATGTTCCTCCAGTATGGAATACCATCTGGCCGCATCAAAATCATCTTCGTCCATAATGGTAGTAACGCCAGCCAGCATAGGCGCTAGAATCCCGTAGGTGGTTGCCACCAAATTTCCCGGATCGGCTGTACACCAGTATTTATCGCCGTGCTGCAGGTCGAGAACTGTTCGGGTGGTTTGCATCAGCGATGCATAACCTTTATGGCTGTGCAGCACACCTTTTGGCATACCACTCACGCCATTGGTATAATGAAGCAAACAGGGATCTGTAGCGTTGGTCGGCTTGATGTCAAACTCAATCGAAGCCCTTTGCATTCTGACCGGTAAAGAAAAAACATTCTTTTCAAGATCTACCATGGTATCGGTGAGCAGAATAAACCGCACTGCCGGAAGTCGTTCAATGTTTTGCTTGAGTTTTAACGTGTAGGTATCCAAATCCGTGACCACCACCGCGGCATTGCTCCTCAGCAAACGTTGTACGATCGGCTCTGGTCCAAATACGGGGTATATCGGACAATGTATAGCCCTGTATTTCAAACTACCCAATACGGTTGTATAAAATTCCGGAATGCGTCCGACAATGGTCGACACCACCGCGCCAACAGGTAGGGTTAGCTTGTCCAATACATTGGCAAACTGATTGGATAAATCATGGAAATTTCGAAAACTGAAATCTTTAAAACTTCTGTCTTTTTTAATCCAACGCAAGGCCGTTTGAAATCCGTTACCGTCGAGCAGGTGTCGGTCCACCGCTTCATAGGCCAGATTTATTCCCTGTCCATCCGGTAACCCTGAGATTATTCGCTCACTGGATAGTCGCTCGAACTCCTTAACCGCCTCATCATAATTGGAAAGCAGAGGAGGGGGTGCTGTATAGGTCTGTGTAGCATTCATTGGGCCAAATTATTGGAGGACGAAACCTTCGGGCATGAGTTGCTGCGGTTGTTAAAATGATCCTGATCATCGTCACAGTTGTCAAGCTGCAGGAATTGTTTTTATTTCGGGAAAACCCACACTTATGGCCATCTTATCGTTTCGGAAATCGCTGTTCATACTTACTTTTTTTGTTTTATCGGTTGCTTCCTATGCTCAGCAAGCACAGCATCGATGGCGGATCATGAACCAGATCAGAAGAGATAAGTTTGATCTGATTCTCCCACAGGTGATGAAGGAAAATCAGATAGACATGTGGATCATCACAGGGCGCGAAGGAAAATTTGATCCCTTGTACCGTGACCTGGGGGCGGGCTATGTTGGCCGCAACGGCTATTATGTATTTTTTGATAAGGGCAATGGTCGGATCGAGCGGAGCGTGTTGGGCAT
>VGGT01000304.1 GCA_016868485.1 Bacteroidota bacterium | reverse complement strand
AATCAACACGCTGCCTTTTCTGATTTCCATGTGACCGGAGGCAACCCGGCCGGAAACGCGTCCTTTACCGACCCGCTCTATATCAATCGTCGCTTTGTGTGGGTAGGCCAACGCTTCTCCGCTTAATGAAATTTCCATTTTTTCCTGCAGTTAAAAACCCAAGCACTTATCGGTTGTTGTTGCCCTTATGAATAAAGTTACGTTGAAGGTCGATCAGGTCATTCCCCAAGGAACTGATGCGGTAGAACTGGTCTTTTTGGATGAACAAAATCGAATACAGAATTTTTGGCCCGGACAATTCATCACTTTGCTGCTGAACATCGAAGGGAAATCAGTACGCCGTTCGTACTCAATTTGCTCTGTACCGGAAGATTTGCCTCGAATAGCCGTGTGTGTGAAGAAAGTTGAGGGTGGGCTGGCTTCCCATTTTCTGAATAACCAGCTTCATGAAGGCGATCGTTTGGAGGTATTGGAGCCTTACGGGAATTTTTCCCTCAACTACAAAAGCACAGGCCTCTCCGATTTGGTGCTGGTGGGTGCTGGAAGTGGCATAACGCCCCTGCTCTCCATGTTGAAATCAGCGCTCGCGCATGCCCAAAACCGTGTCTGCCTCATCTATGGCAGCAGAACCTATAAGGATATCTTATTCAACGATGAAATTAATTCGCTTCGTGCACATTACCCCGGTAGGTTCCTTGTGGCGCATTTTCTCAGCCGTGAGCCCTATGACGGTTGTAGAACTGGACGGATTGCGACAGATAGCATCATGCAGACCATAGAATCTTGGTCTGATTTGAATGTTCAGGAGGCGAATTTCTATTTGTGCGGGCCTAAGGGCATGATGGATGAAGTAGAAGTCGGCCTTAAATCGCATCAAATCGATTCGAATCGGGTACACAGAGAAAGTTTCGTGCTCACCGTTTCCGATCAAAAGGCTGAAAATGATGCATCATCCGTTCAGTCGGCGGCAACTCTGGCTCAGTCAGCGGCAACTCTGGCTCAGTCATCCCATTCCGTGCAGATCATACTCGAAGGACGCACGCACGCGCTTGATGTGGCGGCAGGTAGGCATATTCTAGAAACCGCTTTAGATGCCGGGCTCGATTTGCCTTATGCCTGCACCATGGGGGTATGCGGCATGTGCCGTGCCTTTAAAGTATCTGGCGACATGGAGATTGGTGAACAGGAAGCTTTATCCCGTTCAGAAATAGAACAGGGTTACTGCCTAACCTGTGTAGGCAAGCCATTGAACGACCAATTGGTGATCGACTACGATCGACGGTAAGGAACGATCGACTGAAATGGTCGATCTACGTTAAGAAACGATCGACTGAAAGGGTCGATCTATAGTAAGAAACAATCGACTGAAAGGGTCGATCTACAGTAAGAAACGATCGACGGTAAGAAACCATTTACAAGCGGGACCGGAAATCCTCGTATCCAAAGCTTTTCAATGTTTGGTATTCGCGGCCATCCCAAAAGCCAATTTCCGGTAGATTCACTCCGTTAAAAGTGGTTGTTTTCACCATAGTGTAGTGCATCATGTCCATAAATACCACGGCGTCACCTGGTTTCAATGGCCGATCGAAGCTGTAGTCGCCCACAAAATCGCCAGCCAAACAAGTCAATCCACCAAAGCGGTAGGTATATCCACCCGAACTGTAGGGCACTTCACCCAGAACAGTCGGGCGATAAGGCATTTCAATGACATCGGGCATATGAGTCGATATACTGGAATCAAGCAAGGCAACAGGTGTTTCGCTGGTGTTGATGATGTCCAAAACGCGCGTAAGAAGATACCCAGTGTCCCAAACCAAGGCAGAACCCGGTTCGATCAGCAGCGACAAATGGGGATGTCGGCTTCGAAAATCGGCAATGACCGACCGAAACGCATCCAGATCATAGCCAATGCGCGTTACGAGGTGACCACCACCCAGGTTGAGTTCATCAACCTGATCCAACCAGAGGCCAAATCGTTCCTCAA
>VGGT01000303.1 GCA_016868485.1 Bacteroidota bacterium | reverse complement strand
AGGGGGTGTTTACCAACTTACCCAAGTTGATGGGGGGCGTCCATAGTCCATCCTTCTTCAAGGAGACATAGAGGTCGGTGTTGCCCCAAAGGTTACCGTTCCACAGCCAACCCTTCTTGTGGTAGGACCCAATGCCACCCGGCCGATCCGAGGCGAACAGGACCGTTTCACCATTGGGCATGTAGCCGTCGTATTCGCCATAAAGGGAATTCACCGGCTCGGGAAAATGCGTGATTTGTCGCGAACCATCTTTGCGGTTCAATAGAAATAAATCGGGTGAGGTATAAGCCGCATCTTTTCCAGCTGGCCCCAAATTTTCGCTGTAATTGCCCATCAACAGGTATTGACGGTCACTAATGACCTGGTTGATGACCTCATGGGCATCGGTATTCAAATCAAGCCAGGGGCGGGCATCCTCGTAAATCCCCCTGCCTGGGTCAGAGCGAAAAATATCCTCACCCCCCATGCGTCGCGTTTGGGTGAAATCAATCTTGTACTCAAAATGCCCGCTTCGGTCCATCCCCGCAAAAAGCAGGGAACCGTCAGGATGTGGACAAGGATGCGTTTCCGATTGTGCCGTATTGATGGTGTGGCCTAAGCGCAGAATATGCATCGGGTTGCTATCAACATACAAGACACCGCCCCTCCGAGATCTGTAATTCGCCGAGGATTCACCCTTAGTGCCCTCTTTTGACGGCCTACCCAGCTTTGCATCATTGTGCTTCGATGCATAGGAGGCCGGCGCATCATTGTTCCCCTCGGTCCCGCATCCGATTGCCAACAGCAAAGTCAGAATCAGGGGGAGGGGGGGTATAAAAGCTGAATAAATTGTCTGAATATGTGTGTTTCTGAACAAATTAATGACTCATTAAGCAAGATCATATAAATTTATACATTTGGCACTACATTTTCATCTAACTTTTCGTCAGACGTCAACTTTCCTGATGAGAATTGATTAAGCAACGACTTAAACAAGCGTGAACCGCAGCCAAATCGCGATAAGGCGACCTCTGACAACCTACTGATTTCAGGGTTTTTTAGACTTATTTCTTGGCCGGCGGAACGAATAGTTTGAAATTCCTTCGAGAGAAAGGCTATTAACTCCTTATGTCTCTGCTCTCTAACAGTAAAAAACTGTTCATCAATACCTTGGGTCAAGGCAAAGTCATTCGCCGATCGGATCGCATTTGCAAATATTTGCATCAATGCATACAATTCCGATTCCATTCTGAAAATAACGTCATAATCTACGCAGCCGTTGGGGTACAAATCCTGTAAGGTCCAATACGGAGAATAGATTTGTACAACGCAATGAGTATCTTGAATTCCGTAATATTCGGAAATCGGCATAAGTGTATCAACTTTGTCAAAATCATCCGCTTGGGCATCAATTGGGCGAGCCTTGACCATGACATTCATTTCAGAAAGCTCACGAAGATAATCACGTGCGATTTTGGCATAAAAACCATTTTCATCCCCAAACTGAGTCAATTGGAAACGATCCATCATGAGGTCATTGGTACTGGTCCATAGAATGAGCCCAGGTGTAGCCATTCTAGCTCTTAAAGATTTTGAGATGTTTTTGGGTACCCAAGGAAATTTATTGGTTATGGCAAGTCCTAAATGCAAGAGTTTGCCAAGTGGCGCCTTGTCCGGATAAATTCTAGCCCAATAGGTATAGGAAAGATTGCCTTGCTGCCAAGAATTAGGGTTGTTTACCCAAGCTACGGTTTCGGAGTCTGAGTCACTTTGTTTCTCGATATCTGCATTAAGGGTTTCAACATTAAGAGCTTCTGACAGCAATTGATCAACATAGCGGTTTAAATCTGACCAAAGGTTTTCGTGCATGTGTATCGACCCCTTAATTCTTGGACAAAACGGGGTTAAAGTTTGAGACAATTTCGGGTAATTTTTCTGTTTTACAAAGTTGATTTGTTTTTGCGTGCAGGAGTAAGAACTGCTCCGGGGATTTTCTCCCCAGCGATCCATGCTTACGATGGTTATTGTA
>VGGT01000302.1 GCA_016868485.1 Bacteroidota bacterium | reverse complement strand
TGGAGTCTGCAGCATGCAGGGGGAGCTCCAGCATACGCCATCCATGACCGAAGTGGCCCAAGTCTTTCTCTCCGCGTTCGCCAGCGTTTTTGAATGCCAAACCCTGGGCCTTGATGGGGCGGTTCAGTCATTTCCCGATCTTCCTACTGATTCTATTCGGCCATTAGCGGTTGGGTGAACCCCAAACGTTCGGGTGAACCCCCAGCAGTCAGGTGAACCCCCAACGTTCGGGTGAACCCCCCACTTTTTCACTGACTGAATGCAAATTGAATAATGTTGGCACCCATTTGAAGGGCTTTTTTCCTTATTTCCTCAGGATCGTTGTGCACTTCGGGGTCTTCCCAGCCATTGCCCAAATCGCACTCATAGGTATAGAAAATCACCAGCCGACCTTTGTAGAAAATCCCAAAACCTTGAGCCGGTTTTCCGTCGTGTTCGTGAATTTTAGGTAAGCCCCCAGGAAATGAAAAGCGTTGCCGGTATATGGGATGCTGAAAGGGAAGTTCCACCCATTCCGCTTCCGGAAAAATCTTTTTGACTTCCGTGCGAACGAATGGATCCATGCCGTAGTTGTCGTCGATATGAAGGAATCCACCACCGCTGAGATAGGCCCGCAGATTCCGCACTTCTTCGGGCGCGAAAACAACGTTGCCGTGTCCGGTCATATGAACAAAAGGGTACCGAAATAGATCGTTGCTCCCGGCTTCAACAGTGGCTTCCGGCAGTTGCAGGTTGGTTCCGATGTGCTCATTGGCGTATCGGGTCAGATTTTTAAGCGATGTAGCATTGGCGTACCAATCGCCTCCACCGCGGTACTTCAAGCGCGCCAGGCGTGTTCCCGCACTTTGGGCCAACACCGATGTTGTTTCAAAAAAGAGCCCCAAAAGGCATAGGGTGATGAATAGGTAAAATCTCATGGGTATTTAATGGTGGATCTAATGCGTTTCGGATAACTGTTGATTCTGCCGGATGTGTGCTAATGCCACCAAAACCGCTGTTTCTGTTCGCAGTCGAAGGTCTCCCAAAGATACGCTGATTGAATTTTTTTGGGATATGAGTTTCACTTCTTGTTCCGTAAAATCACCCTCCGGGCCAATAAAAAGGCTGAGCTTAGGCAAGAGCTGCACCTGCCCGATGAGCTTTTTTGGCGTAGGATGGCAATGGGCCAAGAGTATTTGCGGATGTTCTTGTTGAAGAAATTCCTTCAGACCACAGGCCTGGTTGAGGACGGGAAGATGGGCCGATAATGACTGCTTGAGCGCCGATATCATAATCTTCTCCCATCGTTCCTTCCGGATTCGTTCGCGAATCCCTCGTTCAGTCATGAGCGGTGTGATCTCATGCACGCCCAATTCCACCGATTTTTCCAACAGCCACTCCAAGCGCGATTCTTGCCGCGGAAGCGCAACGGCTAGATGGATCTGTGGTACGGGGGACGCAATGTTTTCCGTTTTAACCAGGGTGTACGAGCAGCCTTGCGTGCCGATGCCATCGATCCGAACGAAGGCAATTTTACCCAAACCATCCGTGCATTGAAAATGATCCCCAACACGTGCCCGACGTACTTTGAGCAAATGCCGTTCTTCGTCATCCCGAAGTCGGATGCTGCCTTCGTCGGGCAGTTCGGGCTGGTAATACTGTTCCATCTGAGGGCGCAACAACTGAGGGTCGAAAATAAAATCAGACGGCAGTCATTCAGCCTCAGCGCCGGTAGCATGAATGGCAGCATCGACATGCTGTGCAATTTGGGGATCTGAGGCATCCTCAAACCAGCGAATGCCTTCGGTTTTTCGGAACCAGGTGATTTGTCGACGGGCATAGCTGCGGGTATGAAATAAGATTTGCTGGGCAACATCCTTGCGCGGAAGCACACCATCGAAATGCTGGAACCATTCTGTATAGCCTACCGTTTGTAAACTCTTGAGATGCCTCAGGGAGTACAGTTCGCGCGCTTCTCCTTCCAGGTCCGCCTCAATCATGCCTTGTGTTCTTTCTAGAATACGTTGGTGAAGCACTTCTCGCCTTGGATTTAATCCGAC
>VGGT01000301.1 GCA_016868485.1 Bacteroidota bacterium | reverse complement strand
CCCTGCTTGTCTATCCAAAGCTTCTGACGCGCCATAGATTGCCTGTTTGCCATCAACCATGCTGCCCGCAGCCGACGGGTCCCCGGTTCCGTGTCTTTCCATAGGGGTAGAAGAGCCGCTATTTTCACCAGCTCCAGCCTCAGCACCAGCCCCAGCACCCCCGTCCACACCCCCGCCAGTACCAGCACCCGGCCCCGATAAGTCCGAATCGCGCCACACCTCACTCCCCTCCCGCGCTATTTTCTCACGCAATTCGAGCAGCATACGTTGTGCCGTTTTGGGCCCCACGCCCTTAATGCGCCGCATAGCAGCCTCATCGCCGCTGCGAATGGCATGACGCAACTCGGCGGGCGTGCAATAACTCAAAATGGTGCGGGCCGTGTTAGGGCCAACCCCTTGCACGCCAATCAGCAGCAAAAAAAGCGATTTTTCCTCCATGCGGGCAAAGCCAAAAAGCTGATGTTCATCCTCCCGAATGCTGAGCCAGGTGTGCAGGTTCACCTCGGTGGCGCCCGACAACAAACTATACGTATTCAAAGAAATGTGTACCTCATAGCCCACGCCATGCACATCCACCACCAGTTGACTCGGATTTGCGGCAAGGACAGTCCCCCTCAGACGAACAATCATAAGGTCTTCAGATTTAAAGACACATTAGCCTCGACCGCCACAGCAGTTGGTGCAGCCGTCGCCTCAACCTCCCCCGATAAGCTACCAGCGAGTTGTCCACAAGCCGCATCAATATCACTCCCCCGCGATCGGCGGATGCTCACAGCCACGCCCGCATTGAGCAGCCGGATGCGGTAGGCCTCAACCGCGTCGACCCCCGCCTGTTGGTAGGGACCTTGATCGATGGCATTGTATTGGATGAGGTTCACCTTACTCGGAATGCGCGCCGTGAAAGCCAGCAACGCGCGAATGTCATCATCCGTATCATTGACCCCGGCCCACACCACATATTCGAAAGTCACCTTGCTCCCCGTTTGGCGGTACCAATACTGGAGTGCCGACTGCAGTTCGGGGAGCGGACAAGCGGCATTCACCGACATCAGGCGGGTACGCTTTTCGGGGATAGCCGAATGCAGCGAAACCGCCAGGCGGATGCGCTTGCGGTCATCGGCAAGCTTGCGGATCATCTTGGGGATGCCGGCCGTACTCAGGGTGATGCGCCACGGCGCCATAGCCAATCCATCAGCCGCCGTGATCCGGTCAATGGCCCCCATCACCTGAGGGTAATTGAGCAGCGGTTCACCCATACCCATAAACACAATATGGGTGAGGGGTCGTCCAAAATGCAGCCGGGCCTGCTCGCGTATGGTCACCACCTGATCGAAAATCTCATCGGCATTGAGATTGCGCACGCGCGACAAGCGAGCTGTGGCGCAGAAACTGCAGTCGAGGCTACAACCAACCTGGCTCGATACACAAGCTGTTATGCGGGTATCGGTGGGAATGAGCACCGATTCCACCACATTGCCGTCGTGCAGGGCCACCGCATTCTTGATGGTGCCGTCGACGCTGTGCTGTTCGCGCGCAATGCGGCCATTGTTCACCGCAAAATGCTCATCCAGCTTCTGGCGCAACGACAGAGGCAGGTTCGACATCTGCGCGAAGTCGTGGACCCCCTTTTGCCAAAGCCAGTCGTGCACCTGACGGGCACGAAAGCGGGGCTCACCCAAGTCGGTCAAACGACTGCTGATTTGCTCGAGACTCAGGGCTCTGATGTCGGTTTTGACAATCACGATGCAAAAATAGCATTTTTAGCCACCGTGGGCCGCTTGGCCCGGGTCGAGTTTCATGAGCACGAGCAGGCGACAGAGGTGGTGGTGGCATTCGATCCAGAAACGGAGAACCCCATCGACCTCCAAAAAGAGGGATGGCCGTCGATTCTAAACAGCTTCAAGGCATACAGCGAGGCGCAGGGGTAATTGGCTGGCTATTTCGGTCTGACCATGCAACTGTTTTCGGTATGACCGTGCCACCCCTTTCTTTTGACACTGGCACAAAGCAAACCGAAAAAGAATTCGGGTCATCTGGCTCAG
>VGGT01000300.1 GCA_016868485.1 Bacteroidota bacterium | reverse complement strand
CGAGGCGGAACGGCGCAACTTCATCGGCGGACGATAGGATTCAGCCTCGATGTCTTTTATAATGATCTCAATATCTCGGTCCTCTTCTGAATCATAAGTCGATTTGAGGTTGCTCCCAAATAAGGATGCCAAACTTTGCCACATAAACGCCTCAAAACTACCCCGAAACTCTTTAACTATAGAATAGGTGCTCCGAGAAGTCTCGCGGTCTACCAACTTGATCAAAATCCTGCCCTGGGTAACTGTTAGCGCCATCAGTTCCTTTTTATACTCCCTTTTCAAAGAGTCCTCCAAGGCCTTGGTATAGGACCGGTGTTTGGCCTCAGGAATGGTTTTTAGACGCTCCTCTAAAGCGGTGAGCCGCCTACCCGCCTCTTTGGCCAAGGGATAAACCCGTCTGACGTTCTGATAGAGCTTATTGAAACGCTTCTCATCGCGAGCACTCTTGAAAAAGCGCTTACTTCGGATGGTGATGGATGGCAGAAATACAACGGGTATGGTGTCGCCATTTTCATCAATGTAGGCCGGGAGTTCCCAAACCATCACAGCCCTAGGTTGGGCCAGGCCCGAAGGAGCCGAACACAATACCAAGGATATCAGGCAAAAAATGAAAAGGCGAATCAAAGCCGGTCGATTGCTATTTTTACACATCCAAACTACAAAAATCGAATAAAAGTACGTCCGGTGCACGCAACCCCAGAGAATTCCTCCCCCCTTCATGCGCTATCGCCGATTGATGGGCGCTATTGGAACAGTGCATCCGCCTTGTCGCCCTTCTTCTCAGAATACGCACTCATCCGTCAACGCTTGATTGTAGAGCTGCGCTATCTGAAAGCCCTTGCGCAACTTTCATTGCCCCAATTTCCCCAAATGGGCCCCACGGAATTGTCGACGCTCGATTCCATCGAAAACCAATTCGGTGAGGCAGAAGCCCTGCGCATCAAAGAATTGGAAAAAACCTTGCAGCATGATGTAAAAGCCGTTGAGTATTACATACGGGAAAAACTAGAAGAGGCCAATCTTGGGCAATTTTCGCCTTGGGTTCATTTTGGACTCACCTCACAGGATGTGAACAATACCGCTGTTCCATGGCTGCTCAAAATGGCCCATGAACAGGTTTTCATGCCCGAGTTCAACCTGCTCTGCGGCGCGCTTTCCGATCGAGCCCAACAGTGGGAAAAGCTCCCTATGTTGGCCCACACCCACGGGCAACCGGCTAGCCCAACCCGTTTAGGCAAAGAACTTCACGTTTTTGAAGAGCGTGTTGAACGCCAGGCAGCCCTGTGGTCGGCGCTTCCCTTTGCCGGAAAATTTGGCGGGGCAACCGGAAATTTCAACGCACACCATGTGGCCTTTCCTCTGGTGGATTGGCCTGCATTCGCTGATGATTTCCTCCGGAATGAAATGGGGCTTATCCGAAACCAATGCACCACCCAAATCGAACACTACGATTACTTGGCCGCCTATTGCCACAATCTGTGCCGGATCAACACCATTTGGATCGATTTTGCCCGCGACATTTGGCAGTACATTTCCATGGGCTATTTTCGTCAACTCGTGGTTTCAGGCGAAGTAGGCAGTTCTGCCATGCCCCATAAGGTAAACCCCATACAATTCGAGAATGCAGAGGGGAATATGGGCTGGGCCAACGCGCAACTTGAGTTTTTGGCGTCCAAATTACCCATTTCGCGTTTGCAGCGCGACCTCACCGACAGCACCGTTTTACGCAACCTGGGCGTACCACTGGCGCATACCCTCATAGCCTGGCAATCACTGCGCAAAGGCCTTTCTCGCATCGATGCCCATACCGAAAAAATGCATGCCGATTTGGAACGCAATTGGGGGGTGGTGGCAGAAGCCCTACAAACCCTATTGAGGCGCGAAGGACATCCACAAGCCTATGAATGGCTCAAAGATCTGACCCGAACCGGACAAGCCCCCGACCAGTCTCTGATTCATTCCTTTATTGAAGGATTGCCTGTTAGCCAAGCGCTCAAAAAAGAAATGCTGGCCATCACACCCTGGAATTATCTTGGCGTGTAAC
>VGGT01000299.1 GCA_016868485.1 Bacteroidota bacterium | reverse complement strand
AAAAAATGTTGGCCAGCCCAACCAAACAATAACCCCCCATTTTTTCGTTTATTGTGACACTTACCTTCGAGACGCGCACTTGGGATCTGTAAAACTCGTTTTTCATTATTCGTTATGAGCAATAAAACCACTATCAACCGATTGTTTTTCTCAATTTTGATGGGTGCCGCCGTTCATTCGGGCCTCTTGGCCCAAACAGACGAGTCATTGGGGACAAAAATAATCTGGCAGCAGCCGATTCAACCCGACTCGGCCTGGGCCGGACTCAACCGCATCCTACAATGTGCCACTTGCTCCTATTCAGATCACCAAATCGGAGAACCCTTGATCAAGGGCAGTGTACCGGGTACTTTTGCGTTGTCGCTATCCAACCTGGTTTTCGAAGGCCTCGATGAGCAGGACGCGGCAGCCGTTGCCTTATTCGACTTGCCCGCTGAGAGTACGATCGAGCAAGTGTACACTTTTGAACGGGGAGAATCCTATACCCATTATAGCATACGTCCGCTGCGTCGGCTGGCCTCAGGCGTTGCGGAGCGCCTCACCCACTTCAGACTCGAACAAAAATCGGTGGCCTCGCCCTTCATTCACACCGAGCCTGAAAGAAGTGCATCCTCATTCGCAGGTCAATCGAAACTTGCCCAAGGTCGCTGGTACCGCCTGGGCATTCCAACCACAGGAATTTACCGCCTTACCCCCGAATTTTTGTCGCAACTCACCGGGGAACCCGCTGCCAATATTGACCCGCGCACGGTAAAGGTTTATGGTGATGGCGGGGGTATGCTCCCCGAAAACAATATGCAATTTCGGTACGACGACCTCGTAGAAACCCCCATCTATGCGGTGGGCGAACAAGATGGGCGCATGGATTTAGGCGATTTCTTCCTGTTTTATGCCGGTGGCGCCCATACTTGGACCCGCGATGTGGCGGGACAAACCTGGCGCTACCAAACCAACATCTACGCCGACACCAGCTTTTGTTTCCTGACCTTTGGTGGCAACAATGGGGCGCGGATCGCCCAGGAAACTGCAACGGCTGTGGCAACGCAAACCACTTCGGAAGGTGATTTTATGCTGGCCTACGAGCAAGACCTCAAAAACCTCATCAGAAGTGGTCGCACCTGGTATGGGGAGGAATTTGACCTCATCACACAGCGGACATTTCCCTTCAGCCTTCCGGTTACACCCTCAGGACCTGTCAGCATCCGCACCCATTTGGCCGCACGTTGCTTCAGCACCCCCTCTACATTCAATTTGAGCCAGGCTGGCACCACGCTCGGAAGCTTGAGTTTGCCGCAGGTGTCGCCCGACTACACCACACCTTATATGTCGGAAGGCGTACTGTCTACCCAAATGAGTTTGACGGGCAACAGCCTGAATCTTACACTTCAATACAATAAACCAAACAGCAGTGCCATTGGATGGCTCGACCGCATAGAAGTGGTGGGAAAGCGTCCACTTACCGCCCCAGCAGCCGGTCAGGTGACTTGGGTCGACTACCCCATGGGCGTTTCGACAGGAAGTGTCACCGCTTACCAAATAGCCGGGTTGTCGTCCGACGCCCTCGTGTGGGACGTAACACAGGTCGATTCGATTAAATCGCTCCAGCATGTGGATGGTGGGAACGGCATCAGAACATTCACAGCCCATAGTGGATCGCTGAGGCGTTTCGCTGTGTTCCAGGGCAGTTCATTTCCCCTTCCGGTAGCAGCGGGTACGGTAGCCAACCAAAACCTCCACGGCACAGCACCCATGGATATGGTGGTGGTGGCGGCACCTGAGTTTCGGGTTCAGGCCGAACAAATTGCTGAAATCCACCGGCAAAAGGACCAGCTTTCGGTCATCGTGGTGACGCCCGCTGAACTCTACAACGAATTTTCCTGTGGCAGGCAAGACCTGGTGGCCATCCGCAGTTTTTTGCGGATGCTTTACACGCGGGCTGCGGGGGGTTCAACCGCTGCCCCACGCTATCTGCTCTTGTTCGGCTCGGCCTCCTACGACTACAAAAATAGGGTGGCGGGCAATACGAATTTGGTGCCCACCTACCAAAGCCGAAACAGC
>VGGT01000298.1 GCA_016868485.1 Bacteroidota bacterium | reverse complement strand
GGTCGTTGCTCAGCCTCGGTACTTTATTTTGTCCCCCCAATTTCCCTTTTCCTTTAAGCCAAGAATAGAACGTACCCGGGGGTAGGGAGATGAATTCCGGTGCGCGAAGGGCCATATCGCCCGTTCGTTTGGCATCGTAATCGGAATTGATGCTGCGTAAGACCTGGTCGATCGTTGCGATGAAATCCTGTGCATCGTTCGGGGCTATTTCAAATTCAACGAGCCATTGGTGCGCACCCGATTGGGCTTCGGTTAAGAAGAGCGGAGCCACCGTGTAGTCGCGCACGCGGGCTCCGGTGCGTGAGGATGCCTCAGACAATGCGCGTTCGGCATTTTCCATGATCACCTCTTCTCCAACAATGTTGATGTAGTGCTTGGTACGGCCAGCGAAGTGGAAACGGAAGGGGTATTTCTGGGTAAAGCGGATGGTATCGCCGATCAAATAGCGCCACAAACCCGCGTTGGTACTCAAAACGGGCGCGTATGGACGATTGAGTTCAATTTCATCGAGGGTGTAGGTTCTTGGATGGGATTGCCCGGCATCCGAAGGATCCATAAACTCATAATAGATGCCGTAATCGAGGAGCAAGAGCATCTCTCCTTGGCTATTGAGCCGATCTGCGAAACCAAAAAAGCCTTCGGAGGCGTTGTAGGTCTCTATATAATTCATTCGATCGGAGGGAATCAACTGATTGAACGATTCACGGTAGGGAGCGAAGCCAACGCCGCCATGGAAATAGACTTCTAAATTGGGCCATATTTCGCCGATGTGGGATTTGCCGGTATGGTTCAGAATCCAACGAAACAACACCAAAAACCAGGTTGGAACTCCGGTCATGTTGGTGACGTCCTGTTGCATGGTTTCGCGGGCAATGCGTTCAACCTTCACTTCCCAATCGTCGAGTAGTGCTACAGAAAGTTCGGGCGTACGGATGAATTCGACCCAAAAGGGCAGATTTTGCATCAATAGAGCCGATAAATCACCATAGTAGGTCCCCTCTTTGAGTGAATTAATCTGATGGCTGCCCCCAATGGTCAGGCCCTTACCGGAGAACAATTGCGTTTCGGGTACCAACGAACAGTACATGGCCAGCATATCCTTACCCGCTTTGAAATGACAGTCTTCGAAAGCCTCCTCACTCACGGGGATAAATTTACTTCGGTCATTTGTGGTTCCACTTGATTTGGCGAACCACTTGATTTCGGATGGCCACAGCACCTGTTGTTCGCCCTTCATGATCCGTTCAATCCAGGGAAACAACTCCTCGTAGACCGAAACAGGCACCCGTTCACGGTAGTCTTCGATTTTTTGAATTTGGGCGTAGCCGTACCTACGGCCCCATTGGGTATCGCGCGCTTTATGGAGCAAATGACGAAATACATCGTTTTGAACCTCCATGGGGAACTTCATAAACAACTCAACCTGATGAAGGCGTTTTTTCATCCACCAGCTGATCAGCGAATTCAAAACCGACATGCCTCAGGTGGGGATTTTTCTTTTCAATTCAAAGTGTTGACCCAAATAAAGGCGCCGCACCTCGGCATCAATTGAAAGTTCTTCGGGGGAACCCGAACGAAGGATCTTTCCTTCATAAAGGAGATAGGCATTGTCGGTGATCGACAGCGTTTCGTTTACATTATGATCGGTAATTAAAATGCCGATGTTCTTTTGCTTCAATCGAAAAACGATGCCTTGAATGTCCTCTACCGCAATGGGGTCGACCCCGGCAAAGGGCTCGTCGAGCAATATAAAGGAGGGATCGGCAGCCAGTGAACGGGCTATTTCTGTTCGGCGGCGCTCTCCACCCGACAGGACATCGCCCGGAGTGCGGCGCACATGCTGAAGACCGAATTCTTCCAACAGTTCCTCGAGGCGAGCGTTTTGTTCGGAAGGGGTGCGTGGGGTGAATTGCAAAACTGCGCGAATATTGTCTTCGACAGACAGTTTCCGAAACACGGAGGCTTCTTGGGGAAGGTAACCGATGCCCAAACGTGCACGTTTATACATGGGCAGGTCAGTGATGTCGCGCTCATCGAGGAAAACCCGCCCCGTATCACTGCGTAT
>VGGT01000297.1 GCA_016868485.1 Bacteroidota bacterium | reverse complement strand
ACCCACATAAGATGTTGCAAAGGTATTGACACCAAACTCAACATCCTGGGCCTTTAAACCCGTGAGTAAGCCTAAAAAAAGTAAAGTCAGCGGTATGATTCGAAACATAGGCTATGTATAGAGGTCGATCCAAACAAGTATAAAGGGCGAATATACATCTTCTATCTCTTTTTTCGTAGCGCATAAGAAGGCGTTAAGAAATCCAGCGAAGCAGAAGAAGGCCTTTGGAATTCCATGCCAAAGCAGACGAAGGCGTTAAGAAATCCAGCGAAGCAGACGAAGGCGTCTGGAAATCCATACCAAAGCGAACGAAGGCGTCTGGAACTCCATGCCAAAGCTAACGAAGGCGTCTGGAAATCCATGCCAAAGCTAACGAAGGCCTTTGGAATTCCATACCAAAGCCATGCTCAAAAAAACAAACTGGGTCAGAATGGATCACGTTCATTTCGCCGGTCAACCCCCCACATCAACTTAGATCGCAGGGTAGACAAGTGATTTTGCCCGTTCAATCGTATCAAAGGAAAGTCAAATGAATTACGGCGAACGATAATTCGTCCGGGCTTTTGGGCGAATACAGACCTCGAATCCATGGAAAGCAATACACCGCTACCCGCAGATTCTATGTTCAATTGAATGACCGACGAATCGGGAAGTACAACAGGTCGTACATTGAGGTTATGGGGGGCAACGGCACTCACCAAAAACACTTGGGCATTGGGCATGGTGATCGGACCGCCACAGCTCAAATTGTATCCCGTGCTTCCCGTGGGGCTTGAAACCACTAAACCGTCGGCATGATAGGTATTCATATAGATACCATCGACCAAAACCTGAATCCGGATGACAGAAGACAAATTATTCTTGTGAATAGCGAGTTCATTGAGGGCAAACGGACAACTACCAAACAACGATTCATCGGACTCCAAGCGCAACATACTGCGTTGCTCCACGCTAAACTGACCGGCGATCAACTGCTCAACTACCCCATTCATTTGCTCGGGTAAGGCCGAAGTTAGGTAGCCCAATCGTCCATAATTAATGCCCAAAACAGGAATTCCAAGGTCCCGAAGATGAACCACTGAATCGAGCAGCGTTCCATCGCCGCCAAGGGTTACAAAAAAGTTTGAACCTGTGAACTTAGGGACTTGATCACCAAATACGGCACCCGACCAGGATCCACCCAAACGTTTCAATGAATCGGCCAGCTTTTCATATAGAATAACCTCTACACCCGATCGAAGAAATGCCTCAATGCACGCCTCCAACCCAGCTTTTTGTCCGTCCGGCAACGCTCGGCCATAAAGAGCAACTACCATTATCCCTAAATTTCAAGGTAGCGCATCAACGAGGAATAGCGATCGCGCAACCACTCTTCGCGCCGGGTTTCGTGACTTACATATAAGATTTCATAGCCAAATCGCTCATATCCCGATACCAATTGACTGAGGTCAAGAAGGTTAAACTTTAGATGGACCAGGCACAGAGCAGGGGCATCCTCGTCATCGTGCATCCGTAAATTCATGATCAGGGCACGATTTGACTCAGCAATGCGCGCCAATTCAGCTGGAGAATAATCATGAGTTGGCATTCGAATGGTCATTACTGCCCCGGGCTGTGCCAACATACTCTCGCCTTCAATCCATCGCATAAGATCCACAGCCGTAACGCTATATAAATAATGACCTGAAGAATTACAAATCGGCATACACCCTATGTTCTGAATCCTCATTTGCTCAAGCAGACGGCCGATTGAATCTTCCTCATTCATATAAAACGAATTCAATAGGTCGGCTGCCATCTGGGAAACTTTACCCGACTTTTTCTCTTGAATCGGTTCAAATGAGATTATTCCTTTGAACAAACCTGAAGAATCAACAACCGGCAGGTCAAACAAACGTGCATCAAACATCATTTCTTTCACCAATTGGAAGCTGTCGCCCCAGCGCACTTCAGGCACCGTGCTGTGTTCTAATTGAGCAATCCGCATCTTGTGGGTTTCAGGAATGTTAGCAATCCAAGTCGACTACAAAAATACGGTGGTTTGATGCACAAATGACGCTATCAGATGGCGAACATCAATCCCA
>VGGT01000296.1 GCA_016868485.1 Bacteroidota bacterium | reverse complement strand
AACCCTACGGGTATTTTGTTCGACCCAACGGCGATTGCGCGTCATCTACAGATGTTGGTGAAGGGAAATCCTCCTGGGGCGGATCAACTCGTTTTCTTGAATGATGTGTGGCATTCTTGGGAATTTCACAGTCGTTTCTCGCATCCTCATGCCGAGGAGGCGTACGCATTGCAGTCGGAAGCAGTTCAGGTGGGTCAATCAGCACTTCAGTGTGCGGGAACGCTTATTCTTACTCTGGGCTCGGCATTTAGGTATGTGCGTTGCGAAACGGGTGCGCCGGTGGCCAACAACCATCGGGCTGCAGCTGTGGAATTTGAACGCCAATTGCCAAGGGTATCGGAGCTTTATGATGAGCTTGAGTCTGCCATACAGGCGGTTCGTTCCGTGAATGCGGGCCTTCAAGTGCTGCTCACTGTGAGTCCGGTTCGCCATGCGCGTGATGGCCTGATCGACAACAACCGGAGCAAGGCGCGCTTAATTGAACTGGCTCACCGACTGAGTGAAAATTTGAGGGATGTTCATTACTTCCCTGCTTATGAATGGGTGATTGATGTATTGCGCGACCACCGCTGGTATGATGTAGACCTCATTCACCCCAACCATGCAGCGACCCGGGAGGTGATTGACCTATTTGTGGCGCATTGCCTGGGGCCTCAAGCGCAAGAACTTGCCGAACAGGCCCTTCGATTCACCCAAGCGGCCCGGCATAAAGCGCGATTTCCTGAGACACCCGCACATCAACGCTTTTTGGCTAAGCAACAAGCGGAAAGAGCGGCCTTTCTTGCGGAACATCCTGAGCTTACCTGGTATCCAACAGGTTCTGCTGCATCCTTTTCCGTATTAGAAGAAGAATAAATATTTCTACTTTAGTGTTATGACAATAAACTCGATGAAAAGATTCTTCTGCTTTGGCCTATTGGGCTTATTAACGGGGCTCATGCCCCTACGTGTTTTGGCAGAACATGACGGGTGCAAACCAGCGCATTCTGCTTGTGTTTTGGCAGAACATGACGGGTGCAAACCAGCGCATTCTGCTTGTGTTTTGGAGAAGGTTGGCATAAAACCTTATTTTCAACAGCGGGTTGATTACGAAATAGAGGTTGAGTTGGACCCACTGAGCCACCTCTTGCGCGCTCGAATGGAGATGTTCTACGAAAATCGATCGCCCGATACCCTTTTTTATATTTATATGCACCTTTGGCCCAATGCCTACCGCAACAACCGCACTGCCTTTGCCCGGCAAAAAGCGGCATCGGGCTCATGGGATTTTTTTTCCGCACCAGATAGCCTGAGGGGCGGAATCGACAGCCTTGATTTTCGTACGGCTGGCGTGGCCCTGCAGTGGTCGCTCGTGCCAGATACCATCGATGTAGCCATTGTTTGGCTGGCAAAGCCACTTTTGCCTGGGGCACGGGTGTCAATCACCACCCCATTCCGGGTGCAGATTCCGGGTAATTTTTCACGCCTGGGCCGAGACCGTGGTCAGTATCAACTCTGTCAATGGTACCCCAAACCAGCCGTGTACGACCGCGACGGATGGCACCCCATGCCCTACCTCGATTTGGGCGAATTTTACTCCGAGTTTGGAAATTTTGATGTACAAATCACTGTGCCTGCGCACTTTCGGGTAGCGGGTTCCGGTGAACTTCAAACCGCCTCAGAACAGGCATGGCTCGACTCCTTGTCGGCCGCTTGCTGGGCGATCGATAGTTTTCCGAAAATAGAGAACAATACCGATCAGGCGGGTGCGCAGCGGCGTAAGACCGTGCAATACCGGCTCGAAAACGCCCACGATTTTGCCTGGTTCTGCGGCCCCGATTATTACGTCCGACAAAGCAAAGTGCGCCTACCCCACAGCGGCCGAACGGTCAAAACAGCCGTTTTCTTCACCAGAAGCAGTAAGTTATGGAAAGATGCCGCAGCCTATGTCGATAGTTCGGTTTATTACTACTCACTATGGGTGGGAGATTATCCATGGTCGACCTGCACAGCAGTAGACGGCGCTTTATCGGCCGGTGGAGGCATGGAGTATCCCACGATCACCGTGATCGCTGGGGTTAATAGTGCGCGCATATTGGAACTGGTGATTGCCCAT
>VGGT01000295.1 GCA_016868485.1 Bacteroidota bacterium | reverse complement strand
CAAGTCACCATCGAGTGTTCGTTGGTTCCAACTGATTTGTCCGCCGTCCGCACGTGTTTGGTATAGAAGCGAGCCCCGTATGTCGGTAATCTTGATCCAGGCGTCTGTGGGAAGTCCACGCACCGACACAAAACCCTCAAAACCTGGCTCAACCGGATTGGGGAAAACCTGTACGTTGTTGTGCACCTGCCCGCCCTCGGTGGCTGTTGAACGATAGGAGATGAGTCCTTGGTCGGTTCCCACGAAAACCTCCCCCGTTGAAGGATGAATGGAGAGCGACAGAATAACATTTGACAGTATTGGACTATTTTGGGTGGTGAAATGGTGGATTTGACGGGTGCCATCGGGCGAAAAACACCACAATCCGTTGGTGGTGCCGAACCACTTGCGGTCTGCCCCATCAACAGCTAGGGCTGTAATGACCTCATTTCCCAAAAGGAATCCCACAAATTGCTCTTGCTGTATTTTGATGCGTTGGGCGTCGAATGTGGTGCGAAACACGGCGTTTGGATTGTAGAAGAGGGCGGGACCCTCGTTGGTGCCAATCCAAAAAGTGCCGCTCCGATCCGAAACCATGGCATTCACCCCGGCACTGGGAAGACCCCCTTGACCTGGTGCTGCGCTTACGTATGCAAAGTTTGATCCATTGGCCTCGAGAACGATGAGTCCACCAGTCCGCATCCTGATCCATTTATTGCCTGATACATCCACCTGGATTTCGCGAACTTCATTGGCCGTTCCGAGTGAGTAGCTTTCCCAAGTTCCGTTTCGTCGGCGCACCGAAACGGGCCATCCGGCACCATAATTGGTTACCCATAAATTGCCCTGCTGATCGAAGTCCATCCCTCCGATCCGCACAGAACCTACCCCATTGCTGCCCACGCTACCTGATATATATTGTAGGGTGGAGTTGGATGGATTGTAGGCCCTCTCAAAGCGTCCGTCGATCAATTCGATCAGTCCGGCGCCCCAGGTGGCCAAAAACATTCGGTTGCTTTGGAATGGGTCGTAAATGGCCTGCATCACATCCACCAATGGAAAATCGCCGGAGATAAGCGAATCGGGTAGGCCGGGAATGTTATACCGACTGAGTCGCGACCATTTCTCTTGGGCAAAGACCAGGCAACCGTCGCTGTTGTAGCTTGGTTCGAGTGTGGTCTTTACCCCTCCTGTGGCGACCAATACGCCGGCATCTTGGGCGGAAATTTGCAGGGCATTGTCGCTGAATGGGCCCTCGGGTAGTATGCGCTGACCAAATCCTTCAAAAAAGCGGAATAAACCGCCGCCTTTATCGGCCATCCATAGATTAGCACCCGAACGAATGGCCATCACAGGGCGCACAATTTCGTCGTTGGCGAAGGTGAATGTTCGTTGTTGCCAATCTGCACTCAGGCTGTGGATCCTGAAAACATTGGTGATCTGGAGTTGCCCATTGCGTGCTTCGAGCCCGGTGTTGATAAAACCAGTATCGAGCCTGATGGCGGACCACACACCATTGTTGAAGCGCATCAATGAATCCCCCAGAATAGTGGCCACGCTTCCTGAGAAAAAAGCCACGTGCTTCAAGGCCTTGCCGCGCAGGGTGGGCTCGAATTGCCACGCGTTGAAATTGGACAAGTTGGGCTCATTGAGGGAGGCCACCAGGAGCCCGCTGTCGGTGGCGGCGTAGAACGAATCACCATCGTCGGTCAACCCATATACGGGCAGCTTGCTTCCACCCGGCCCCACCACGAATGTGTTGCGTATTTCTTCGCGTTCAAGATCCAACTCCACGATTCCAAAGCTGCAGCTGAGGTAGGCAAATCGCCCACGCAGATGGATGTTGTTGATGTTTTTGAGACCAATAATTTGGTTGCTGCGAAAGATATCGTCGATTAGACGGTATTGACCATCCCGAAACAGGTCAATCCGTCCGGATGCATAGCCAATCAACATGGTCTTGTATTCTTCGCTGTAGCGCATGCTCAGAATGTTCTGATCGTTCATGCCGTCGATGCGCGACCGAATTTGAATCGATTGGTCGTCGAGGTCATAGAGGAACAGCCCGTGCTCGGTGCCGCACCAAACCGCTTCTGAAGTCACTTCAAGGCAACTTG
>VGGT01000294.1 GCA_016868485.1 Bacteroidota bacterium | reverse complement strand
GTATTCTTCTAACAGGTCGATGGGTGGGTATTTATAGCCTGAAAGGTCTAATTTGGGGTCGTAGAGTTGGTCGCTGCTGAGCGCAACACCGCCTGCCTTCACATGCTCTAAGCCTTCGTCGGCCGATTCGCGGATCTCCAGCTCGGGTTCGCCCGTGGTGCTACCGAAATTATGCGCTACCGGCTGTTCATCTGCGTCGGGCCCATCCTCCCAATCAAAATCGGTGTAGGCTGCCTGCTCATCATCCTGTATGCCTCCGTTGGGGTCTACCGCACTATTCAGCCCCCCTGACATCCCCCCTGTCATCCCCCCCGCATTCATCCCGCCCGCTCCAGCAACGGCACCCGACCCGCTGCGCGCGTTCGTTCTACCTCCGCCTTCGACCTGAACGCCACCGCGCCATGCCCCATCCTCGGCTGAGGCGCCGCTATCCAAGCCATCATCCATGCCATCATCCAAGGCAGAAGTGTTGAGGGGCCTTGAAAACAGCCACGGCAAGCGAGATTGAAGGGCCGCCACCGAAAACACCCAACCCATAAGGATTGAAAAATAGACGAACCAGAATAACCCTAAAATGAAGGCTGTGCCCAGGGTTCCGCCAAATCCGATCAACCAGCCACTCATGGCATTACCGGCCCGGCCACCCCAGGCGAATCCATCTTGGGCAAGGTCATTGCCCAAATAAGAGAGGGTACAGGAAAGGCTGAGCATCAGAACCAGGCTGCTGTAGATCCGCCTGCCGAGTTGCAGCGTCGAGTCGATGAACATCAAGCGGATGCCCACGAGCAGCAGGATCCAGGGGATGAACAGGGCAGCCGGACCAAAGCCACGGTTCACCAGCAGATGCGAGACGAGGGCCCCTGATCGGCCAAGCCAATGATCAGCGGTTGGCCCTTCCACGAGATACATCCAACGAGACCCACCCGAAACCTGAGCGTAATCGCCCTGCCACGTGAAAAAATAAGCCAAAATGCCGAAGAAGCCGAACAGGCCCAGGGCGGCCAGGGCGATTCCGGGTACTTGACGTACCCACTGCTCGCTGAGCACCAAGTCGAACCGCCGCGATGGGCGTGTGCGACCCGATTTAGGGTTCCCGCTCGGGGGCGTACGTCGACGACTGTTGCGAGGATTTGTGGCGTCCATAATTTGGTTAAAATTAGGAAATATATAGCCTGTTCGGGGACACTTCTGGAAGGGGCAAACGCAGGGTCTTCACTCCTGAAATAAGGTATACAACAGGGTATGGCCCACGGCGTGGAGGGTGGTTTTGTCGATGACGGATAGATCGTCGCGGTGGGTGTGCCAATAACGACCAAATCCGGTATCGCTCCCTGGATCCATTTCGATGATGTCGATGGTCGGAATCCCCGATATTTTGTTGATGTAGTAGTGGTCGTCGGTGATGGCGTTGCCGTCTTGATTCACAAACCAGCTGCCGTAACCCAGTCGCTGGGCATGCCCCCACACCCGGTCAACCACATGGGGGGCGTAGGCGCGTGAGGTTCCTTCGCGGAAGAAGCGGGCTCCTTTGCCACCCACCATATCGAGCAAGATCCCGTAATTGGCTCTATAACCGGGCACATGGGGGGAACGTGACCAGTATTGGGAACCGAGGCAATAGCTGTTTTCGGCCGACGATTCTCCGTAGTCTTCCAGGTCGAAGAGCACAAGATCGACCCCACAGGGGGGTGGGTTTTGGGAAAGGTTACGCGCTACTTCCAATAGGACGGCCACACCAGAGGCGCCATCGTTGGCAGCTATAATCGCTTCGTTTGGGCGGTTGGGGTCCATTTCTGCCCGCGGACGGCTGTCCCAATGCGCGCAGAGTAGGATGCGTTTTTGGGCATCGGGCTTGAAGCTTGCGATGATGTTCTGCAGGGTAAAACGCTTGCCGTCGTGGGTGGTGATGGGCGGTTGTTGTCGACGGACATGAGGTGTGAAACGTTTGAGTTCTGCTTCCAGGTATGCGGCACAGCGGCTGTGTGCGGCGGTTCCGGGCGCCCGCGGACCCATGTCGACCTGCAATTGAATCCACCGGTAGGCGCTATCGGCCGAAAATGGGGGCGGTTGTACTACGGCTTTGGTCGTTTCGGTCGGCGAGGAGGGCTCAGGGGTGTCGGA
>VGGT01000293.1 GCA_016868485.1 Bacteroidota bacterium | reverse complement strand
AAGTCTGTTTATTCGGCTTCTAAAGCCGCTTTGGATGCCGCAGTACGCGGTATGGCCGCCGAATTGGCTGACAAGAAAATCCGTGTGAATTCTATTCAAAAAGGGTGGGTAAGTTCAGATATGAATCTGGATTTTATTCAGAGTAATATGGCCTTAAATAGGGAAAATGATTTGGATAAACAGCTTCTTGGTCCGATTGAGCCGATTGAGGTGGCTAATTTAACCGCTTTCCTTTTGAGTGATTTGGTAAAATCCATCACAGGAACGGCAATTGTGATCGATGGTGGATATACCCTTTAGAATGGAATTTAAACTATGAAAAGAACATTCATTTCAGGCGCTTCGAAGGGTATTGGGTTTGCTTTAGCCAGGAGATTATCGGATGAGGGCCAAAACTTATTGCTACAGGCTTCGTCTGATGAGGGTATCGATCGTTTAAAGGATCAATTCGGCGCCAAAGGCCATTTATTTTGGAAGTCAGATTTTACCAATCCCAGTTCCATTACCAATGAGTTGGAGGGACTTTTGCGTGATTTTGGCACATTGGATGGATTTGTTCATTGTGTTGGTATTCGTTCGAGAAGGCCATTATCACTTTTTCAATTGGAGGGTATGCAAGCCGTGATGAATGCTAATGTGGTTTCTTTTGTTGAAACCATGCGCATCATCACTAAACGTGGATATTTTAATCCCGGATTAAGCGTGATTGGTATTTCTTCGATTTCTGCGCACGTCGGTTCTCCTGGGGTAACCGCCTACGCGGCTAGTAAGGCTGCCCTCGAGAGCAGCATACGGTGTCTCGCAGCTGAATTGTTCAAGAAGTCCATTCGCGTCAACGGTTTAGTTTGCGGACAGGTAAATACGGAAGCATACCATGAATTAATGTCATCCAAAGAGTCCGAGGCCGATCCTGTCCTTCAAAGACAATATATGGGTCTGTTGGAGGTCGACCAAATTGTTGATGCCATTTGCTACCTGCTCGGCGGTAGTTCTTCGCAGATGAACGGAACCATGTTCCCTGCCCACGCTGGTTTTTTATCTTAAATTATTAATCAATTCCCATGAACACTCAAGAAATCATTAACCTATTCGAAGACGCGCTTGAAATCGAGCAAAACAGCCTTTCCGAGTCAACCAACTTGTCAGACATCCCCGAATACGATTCAATGGCGAAATTGTCGTTGATCATTTTGAGCGATGATGAATTTGGAAAAAAACTATCGGGAGAGCAAATCAGAGATTTTAAAACAGTAGGCGACATTGTCAAATTTTTGTCTGCCGATTGACCAAATACCATGTCGCCACTTGACGTCCAATATGTATGCTTGGCGATGCGATCGACTTGTTTGGGCGGTGGATGCTGGAGATGCTTCTGCGCTTCTCGATTATGTGGGATGGAATGATCAGCTGGCCGGGGTGTTCATTACCCACGCCCATTATGACCACATCATGGGGCTCAACGAATTAGCAGCTGCGTTCCCCGACTGTCTTTTTTATGCTTCGGATTATGCTATTGCCGGGATTCGAAGCGCAAAAATGAATTTGTCGTTCTACCACGAAATGCCCTTTGAGTACCATGGCAATCAGTGTTTAACGATGCCGGCGCATGGGTTGGAGTTGCCTAACGGATTAGGGGTTGTTTATGGCCTGCCTACACCCGGGCACAATGAAGGTGCCTTAACATTTCGCTTTCATCAACATTTTTTCACAGGAGATTCTTTTATACCGGGAATACCGGTGGTTACGAAGCTTAAATCGGGAAACAAGCAACAGAATGTCGAGACCTTGCTTGCTCTTCGAAGTTCTTTTCAGAATGATGCCCAGATTCACCCAGGGCATGGCCCTCAGATGATGGCACATGATCTGCGCGATGAGCATTTCCCTGATTTGCTGAAACGACCTCTTCGATGATCTTTCAGCAGTATCTTCCAAGGGTGTTTGAGGAAGAAGCAAAGGAACTTTTCTTTTTTCATCGCGATCAGTCGCGCTATCGGTCTCAATTCCTTGGCTGCATTGAATGTTTTGGTGTGCCTGAAATAAGGTTAAGTGAAGCCGGCATAACTTTTGCATTAAAAGGATTTTCTGGAGGCCAGCAGGGGTGGTTCGTAACTCCTACCAAGGGGTG
>VGGT01000292.1 GCA_016868485.1 Bacteroidota bacterium | reverse complement strand
CTCAGTTTGTTGCTGATGGGCTATCAAGCGCAAAAAAGCCGACACAAGAACTGGGGAGAAATCAGTTAAGCGGGCTAAGCCGGTGGAAGTCGCGCAATTTTATCATCAACCAGCGCTTTCTTCATGGTCTTGGCCCCTGCGCAAACCATACTTTTCAAGTTTATTGTAGAGGTGTCCCCGTTGTATGCCGATGTGTTCGGCGGTTCGACTCATATTCCAATCGTATTGGTGGAGTTTATGTAGGATAAATATTTTTTCGGCTTCCTCCTTGAATGCCTGGAAATCATCGAATAGTGCGGGGTTTAAGGGGTTAGATTCGTTCAGTTGAACAGAAAGTGTGGATTGTTCGAGCTGACTCGGATGGGCATGCATGAGGATGTCCTCTTTGCGGATGTTGTTTCCACAGAGTATGACCAATCGCTCCACCACATTATGCAATTCGCGAATGTTGCCTGTCCACCGCAACGCACTCAAGGTTTGCAACGCATCTGGGGTGAACTTTTTGGCGGCCATCCCATAAGACGTACAGATTTCTTCGGCGAAACGCATGGTGAGGTTGGGAATGTCCTCACGTCGCTCACCCAAATTTGGTACATGGATCAGAATGACGCTGAGCCGATGGTATAAATCGAGCCTAAATTTCCGTACCTCAATTTCTGCGAGTAGATCTTTGTTGGTCGCCGCCACAACGCGCACATCAATGGAAATGTCCTTCTCTCCCCCAACCCGAGTTATGCGGTTTTCTTGGAGTGCCCGCAACATTTTCGATTGTGCTTCGAGTGGCATATCACCGATCTCGTCCAAAAAGAGGGTGCCCCCGTGGGCTTGTTCAAATTTGCCAATCCTTTGTTTTACGGCTGAAGTAAATGCGCCTTTTTCATGCCCAAACAACTCGCTCTCGATTAATTCTGAGGGGATAGCGGCGCAGTTGACTTCGATCATGGGGCCTTTGCGTCGGGCGCTTTTTTCGTGAATCCAACGGGCCACAAGTTCTTTTCCCGTCCCGTTTTCTCCCGTAATGAGTATTCGGGCATCTGTGGGTGCTACGCGTTCTATGGTGCTTTTTATTCGGCGAATCGACTCGCTATCACCTATGATCTCTTGGTTTCTGGCTACTTTTTCCTTGAGATTGTTGGTTTCTACCACCAGTTTCTTTCGCTCCAATGCATTACGGACAGTAATCAGCAGGCGGTTTAGATCGGGTGGTTTATGCACAAAGTCGAACGCGCCAAGGCGTGTCGCTTCCAGGGCCAATTCCTCTGTTCCGTGTCCTGAAATCATGATGATGGGCAGCTCGGGGCGGAGCTCTTGCACACGCGCAAGCAGTTCCATACCATCCATGCGCGGCATTTTGATGTCGCTGAACACCAAGTCGAATTGACCCTGGTTGATCATTTCCCAGCCTATTATACCATCCGCGGCTTGTTCGACTTCATAGCCCTCAAGGCTCAGGGTTTCGGCTAAACTGGAACGAACACTGCGTTCGTCGTCGATGATTAGAATCGATGGCATAAGAATGAAGGCTAAAATAGGGGAAAATTATTCTCTTGAGCAAATCGGTGGCGGTGCTTTTGGCTTCTCTGGGATGCGCTGAAAAAATCCGAGCCCTTGCGGGCTCGGGCAGTCTTGTAAGCCGGATTCTGTGCATCCACTGGGTGGAGCCTCTGCCATTTATCTGAGCGGCCTACCCTCCGAACGATGCGAGCAGCATCATGATCGGTTTACATGGCCTTGCAACCCAGGAGGTTTACCCGTTCGCACAATTGCTTATACGAACTGTGGGCTCTTACCCCACATTTTCACCCTTACCCCGAGGGGCGGTTATTTTCTGTGGCACGTTCTGCCGGGTTGCCCCGACCACTGATTTCCAGTGCCTGGTGCTCTGTGTTGTCCGGACTTTCCTCCCCGCCTATATGGGCGGAGCGACAGAGCCGACTGCCCGGCAAATATAGATTATTGAGTAGGTTTTGCGGGCGTTCCCACAAAAATACTGTCATTTAGATGCTCTAAAAAGGCAGTAAGATCCTGAAGTTCAGACGTTGTGAGTACCCTTCCAGTTCGGGGTAGATCCGAAGGCAGGTTATGTAGATCCGAAGGCAGGTTATGTAAATCCGTAGGCTGGCTATTGGA
>VGGT01000291.1 GCA_016868485.1 Bacteroidota bacterium | reverse complement strand
TTGAAAAGGGGCGATTGCATAGCGCTGGCAGCCCCTGCGCGTTGGATGGATCATTCGGAAGTTGAGCCATTTATACGGTGGTTAACGTCAGAAGGATTTAATGTGCGCAGTTCTTGGGGCATAGGGCGCAGGCATCATCAATTTTCGGGGCGCGACGATGAGCGGGCCCAAGCATTCCAAGAATTGTTGGATGACCCCGAGGTTCGGGCGATTGTATGCTTGAGAGGTGGTTACGGAACGGTACGCATGGTCGACCTCTTGGATTGGTCGACTTTCAAGCATCAACCAAAATGGGTGGTGGGTTACAGCGATATTACAGTATTGCATGCCCATTTGCACCAAATGGGTTTTAGGAGTATGCATGCCGCAATGCCCGTACAGTTCCATGGGGCCGCAACGCCCGCCCAGTCAACGTCTGCTGCAGCGCCCATACAAGGTCCTGAACCAGGGGTGGTTCCCGCCCATTGGCGCGCATGGCTCGATCAATTAATGGCGCCCGATCATAAGGACGCGCATGAATGGCAGCATTTTTCATGGTCGTCTAGATGCCGTGTAGCTCGACCAGGTACCCTAGACGGAGTTTTGGTTGGTGGAAATCTATCGGTATTGTATAGTCTTTTGGGAAGTCGATCATTTCCTGACCTGAAAGGAAAGGTTCTTTTCTTAGAAGATGTCGATGAATATCTTTACCACATCGACCGAATGCTGACGGCGCTGAAAAGAGCCGGAATGCTCAAAGATTTGGGCGGGCTGTTGATCGGCGATTTTACGGGGATGAAAGACCACAGCATTTTATTTGGATCGACTTGGGAAGAAATAATATTAGAATCGGTCGCGACATACCATTATCCGGTGATTTTCGGTGTGCCAGCCGGGCATGGAGACGAGAATTGGCCGCTGGAAATGGGCATTAGGCTTCAATCCCTAATCGGCTTTTGAAGCACCCGATGGATTGCCTATGAATACGTGGAACTTAGGATGCAATTACTTTTTTCAAGGGCATCAGGCGAAATTGACCTTGGATTGGCTGTCGCGACCTACCTACCTCCCCAAGAATTTGGGTAACCTGGGTACATCAGGCATGAAGGCTGGTCCCCGCAAGAGCACCCTTACCCTACAGTACCAGATCTTTTTCTAGCAAGCACAAGTTCAGAGCGCTATTTTTGTTGATCTTCAACTTTTTGCGAATCGGTGCCACTTATATCGCCCCAGCATATTTTATACCGAAGCGAAACACGCGGATATGCCAACCATGGATGGCTAGAGGCGCGTCATACATTTAGTTTTGCTGGTTACTACAATCCTGAACGCATCCATTTTGGCGTGCTCAGGGTACTCAATGATGACCGAGTATCTGGAGGCATGGGCTTTGGAACACATCCACACGATAATATGGAAATCATCACGATACCCTTGGAGGGCGCTCTTGAGCACAGCGACAGCATGGGCAATCGGGGTGTCATTCGAAAGGGCGACGTACAGGTAATGAGTGCGGGAACGGGTGTAACACATAGTGAATTTAATCACCATCCCGATCAAGACGTTCGTCTATTCCAGATATGGGTATTTCCCGACCGCAAGAACGTGTCGCCTCGCTACGATCAAAAGTCGTTCGATTTTCAAATCTGTCGGAATACCTTGCAGACACTGGTTGTACCCCAATCCTATGAAGGGGCAGTTGATAAGCTATGGATCCACCAAAATGCGTGGTTTCACCGCGGAATTTTTGATGAAGGAACGAGCATTCCTTATGTCAGACGTACTGCCAGCAATGGCCTCTTTGCGATGGTCATCGAAGGGAAGTTCCAGGTAGATGGCGCAGACCTCAACCGGCGGGATGCCCTGGGGATCAAGCCCATGGAGCGGGGCGAAATCAGCATCACGGCACAGGCCCCCGATTCGGAATTGTTGCTGATTGAAATACCCATGTACAATTCCGACTGACGCTCCAACAAGAAGTGAATAGACCGGAAGGTTTGTACAGATAAATTGGCCTCAAGCGGCTTTGGAAAAGGGCGTGCTCAGCTCGGCAATTCAGTCAATTTCTTCAGTATCGCCTCCACCTCTGCCCCCTCTATCCCCATGATTTCTGAGATCCCCTCAAGGCTCATTCCATGGCGATGCATTCTAAGTACAGTAG
>VGGT01000290.1 GCA_016868485.1 Bacteroidota bacterium | reverse complement strand
TCACCTGGTAATCGGGCACAGGAAAGGCCCGGCTCACAGACTCATACCCATCCATGAGGTACTTCATTTGTTCATCGTCGCCCTCCTCGATCATGGGATACACAATATAAATTTGTCGGCCCAATGCGATTTGATCCCGAAGAAACTGAAAAACCGACAAACGCTGCCGGTCCGTGACATGCCGGGTCATAATCGGTCGTCGACCCGCGGGCAGCTCATCGATTACCGAAAGGTCAAGGTCACCGTATTGGGTCATGGCCAATGTTCTCGGGATTGGGGTTGCCGTCATCACCAAAATGTGGGGAGGAGGGACATTTTTAGCCCATAAAGCAGCCCGTTGGGCCACACCAAAGCGATGTTGCTCATCAATGATGGCCAATCCCAACTGAGCAAAGACCACCGGCGGCTCGATCAGGGCGTGTGTGCCGACCAAAATGTGTATTTCTCCAGAAAAAAGATCATGCAATAATGCCTTACGCTCTTTAGCGCGAACATGGCCTGTGAGCAGCGCAACCCGGACGGGCATATTTTGCAGGAGCTCGCTAATCGATTGAAAATGTTGAACGGCCAAAACCTCAGTCGGCGCCATCAGGCAACTCTGAAAGCCATTATCGAGGGCAAGAAGCATAGCCATGAGGGCTACAATCGTTTTTCCACTGCCTACATCACCTTGCAGCAAACGGTTCATTTGCCTACCCGTGCCCATATCCGTTCTAATCTCTCGGATTACACGCTTTTGCGCTTCGGTCAAACGAAATGGAAGATGATCGTTATAAAAACGGTTTACCCGATCACCCACCTGCGCAAAACGATGACCTCGGCTGCCCGATTGTCGCTTGATTTTATTGTGCAATAAGCCAAACTGTAGATAGAATAATTCATCAAATTTGAGTCGGTGTCGCGACGCAAAAGCCTCTCCCTCAGATTGCGGGTGATGTATGCCCCACATCGCCGCTTGTCGATCCAAAAGCCGATGATGCGCCCGAATGTCCGAAGGAAGGTAATCGTGAATACCACCATGGGTTTTTTCCAAAACAAAGCGCGTGATCTGGGAAAAAAATCGAGATTCAAGTCGATTTTTTCGAAGCTTATCCGTGCCCGGATACACCGGGTAAAGAGATAATCCGGCACCCTGTTCCAGAAATCGATCGCGCGGTGTAATTTCTGGATGGGGCAATGACAGCTCCTCACGGAAGGCGACAGGCCTGCCAAAAACCACATATTCCTGTCCCAATTTCAACAGACTGAATAGCCGATCAATTCCTTGAAACCATACGAGGGTTATTTCACCCGTTCCGTCATTGAGCCATGCCGTTAGGCGCTGCCCGCGACCCGTTCCGCTGTGCACCACATCCCGCAACCGCCCGCAAAGCTGAACCATCCCAAGCTGCACATGCACTTCCGATATTTTTTGGAAGGTCCGCCGATCGATATAACGAAAAGGAAAATGATAAAGCACATCCTCCCAGGTGTGTATATCCAATTCACGCGCCAGCAGGGCTGAACGGGCGGCCCCCACCCCTTTGATGAATTCTGTTGATTGTTGCAGGAGTCGATGTGAGTCCATGCTGGGTTGCTTTACCGCTTCGAAGGCTCCGACCAACGGACGCCAGACGCAAGTCGTTCCATTTCACCGAGCATATAATCCACAACCGGCGCCATACTGTCGGGATGCGGGGTAGCATCGAAATACAGTGCTGCACGCAAGAAATGATGCGTACTATCTGTGACATAAAACTGAGAATTGCTCGCAGAATGCCCGGATAAACGATAAAACAGCCCATAAACCTTACGATCCTCAATCATCAATGGATCCTCCAAAATCTCACTCGCCCGAATGGTGTGCTTAAAAACCAAGTCCTGTGAACCTTTGATGCAGTCGCCAAGATGATCCCTGTTTTGCAATGGAACATAGGTAAAATGTACGCTGGCATGTATGCTGGGATAATGAAGATCTACCCAACATGCGGTACCACTTTTCCCTTTCGGGTAACTCAACATGGCCGCTTGGTTTATGCTGATTTGAAAAGGACAATTTAATCGCGTATCTGTTGAAATTGTATCAGGCAAATACAATCTATGATATGCATAAGGTCTTGGCATCGGTTGTTCTCGCGCACATCCAAAAAACAATATGGAATAGAACA
>VGGT01000289.1 GCA_016868485.1 Bacteroidota bacterium | reverse complement strand
CGGTGCCCAGATGAAAGCCCGAGGGGGCGGCATTATCCAATTGGAACTCCTGGCCAAGCCGGAAATAGAGCCCGGTTATTACCAACTCAAAGCCACTTTTGAGACCTGCGATGCGATGGGAGCCAACTTCATCAACAGTCACCTCGAATGCTTCGCACGAGAGCTTCGTACCTATATCGAAAGCGATCAGTCGCTACCCGAATCGCACCGAAGCCTCACGGTGGTCATGAGCATTCTCAGCAACTACACCCCCGAATGCCTGGTGCGTGCCGAGCTGACCTGTGCGATCGAGGCCTTGGCAGACGGCGACGACTACACAAATGAGCAGTTTGTTGATCGGTTCCTTCAGGCCTTACATATTGCTCGAGAAGAGCCCTACCGTGCCGTAACCCACAACAAAGGAATCATGAACGGTATAGACGCAGTTGTGCTGGCTACAGGAAACGATTTTCGTGCCGTTGAGGCTTGCGCACATGCCTATGCCGCCCGCGATGGTCAGTACCGCAGCCTCACGCAAGCGGAAGTGGTTGATGGGCAATTCCGGTTTTGGCTCGACATCCCCCTGGCGCTTGGAACAGTGGGTGGACTCACCAGCCTTCACCCGATGGTACGTGCGTCCCTCGAAATGCTCAACAATCCCCACGCAGGTCAACTCATGGAAATCGTGGCCTGCGTCGGATTGGCCCAGAACTTTTCGGCCGTCAAATCCCTCGTCACCACAGGGATCCAGAAGGGACATATGAAAATGCATCTGCTCAATATTCTGAATCAGTTGGGGGCCACAGAAATGGAAAAGGAGCGAACCAAGACCTACTTCAGCGATAAGTCGATCAGCTTCCAAGCGGTGGGTGAGTATCTGAAAAAACTGCGTGGACAATCCGCTGTTCAGGTCATGAGCCACATCCACCCCAATTAATTCGGGTGGTCCGCGACTACCACGCCCGCGGCAAACTGCTTCTGACGGGGGAATATGTTGTGATGCACGGTGCGCTCGCTTTGGCTTGTCCCACTCGTCGCGGTCAATCGATGTACATGGCCTCCCATCGCCCAGCCTGCATTCACTGGAAGGCATTCACGCCTCGGGGGGATGTCTGGTTAGAGGTCGAATGGAACTGCTTGGGAATAATCCAAGAGAAAACGAAAGAACCAGGCAATCAATTTTTGGAACCGGAAGGGTTAATGCCTTCGAAACTATTGGTCCTCCAAAATAAGGGAGCAGGCACCGAAGCAGCCGTTTCACGCTTGGAATCGTGGATCACCCTTGCCATGTTGCTGTCGCATCAAACCAACCCGGAGTACTTCCATGAGCAGATAGACAGGGTGAAGGCGGAAGGCATTTCAGTAGAAACTTATCTAGAATTTGAACGCGAGTGGGGGCTCGGCAGCAGCAGCAGCCTGATTTCTTTGTTGGCGCAATGGTGGGGTTGTAGGCCAATGGAACTTCACGCTGCGACCCAAGGTGGCAGTGGTTATGATCAGGCGTGTGCCACCGCCAGCGGGCCGATCCACTACCAGCTTTTGGCACCCGCTCTTCGTCCGCATGCCCAGCCGATCGCATTCCAACCGGACTTTCACGAGCATCTCCTATTCGTCTACACCGGCAAGAAGCAGTCGACCGACCATTCCATCCGGCAGTTCGGGCAGCGATCAACTGCAGCCGAGACCTGCCTGCAAGAAATTTCTGAGTGTACCCATCAATTGACGTTTGCCACCGATCTGAAGACCTTTATGGAGATCATGCATCGGCACGAACGCATCATGTCGGGCTTATTAGGAGAAGAGCCGATACAGTCGGCGAGATTCTCCGGATTTCCAGGTCAAACCAAATCGCTCGGTGCGTGGGGGGGCGATTTTATCCTTGCGGCAACATCCGAACCCGAGCATGCCAAGGTATTTTTAACCAACAATGGGTTTTCAGTGATCTTCGCCTTCCATGAGTTGTTGCTTTGCCCACCTACAAACCATCCACAGACTTGACGATCTTGTGCAACCACCTATGAATTCCGAGAATAAAGAAATATTCGATTTCAGCACCGTTGGCGGTCCCCAATCCGAGCCGCATCCCGTATCCGAGCCGCATCCCGTATCCGAGCCGCATCCCGTATCCGAGCCGCATCCCCTAAAGGAAATACCCGCGCTGGAAGGCAGCGTAGCTTGGGAAGCTCCATCCAACATTGCACTCATTAAATACTG
>VGGT01000288.1 GCA_016868485.1 Bacteroidota bacterium | reverse complement strand
CACTATCGGAAGCCAAGAAAGCTACCGCATGCTCTCTCATCAAAACGCCAGCCCTGACCGGTGTAGAGGAACCCAGAAGCAAGACCCACAACACCAAGGTGACCGTGAAACTGGCAAATTGGAGAAAGCGAATAGAAATTACTTTTTTCATAACCTGAAATGGCTTTGGAATATTGCCCCTAAATTACTTAGAAACCAATTTATTACCTACTCCTCGGCATCTTTGCCGTGGCAAGATTTGAACTTACGACCACTCCCGCAGGGACAAGGATTGTTGCGCCCAATTTTGGGCCCGACGCGAACCGGGGTAGCCGTAGATGCTGAAGGTTGTCCCTCTCCGCCAAATCCTTGCGGCGAAAGCCTTGAACTCCGGCCTGCCGTGGAGTTTGTGACACCACCGTAATCAGCCTTGGTTGCCGTGGTCGTCTGATTCGAGCCGGAAGAAGTCACCAACGCCTTCCGTGGCGCCGAATTCGCAGGGGTTCCTTCCTCGTTCCCCTGAATTCTGGCCTGAAAAATCATAGAAATTAATTCCTGGTAAATTTCAGACAACATCTTCTTGAACATCCCGAAAGACTCCATTTTGTAGATGACTAATGGGTCTTTTTGTTCGTACACGGCATTTTGAACCGATTGTTTGAGGTCATCCATGTCCCTCAAGTGATTCTTCCAGGCCTCATCGCTTAAGAACAAGGTTAAAGCCTTTTCCAATTCTGTGATCAAGGCACGCCCGGAACTTTCTTTGAGGGCGCCCAGCTGCACGCCCAGCTGTACGGATCTACCCGCAAATGCTACCGGTATTCCAATACCCTCTTGCAATTTGTCTGGTTGTTGAAACAAATCCCGCAGGTGTTGCATAATAATTTGGGTCATAGCGTTCTGTCGTCGATTTAGCTCTGCTAAGGCCTGCTGGTGAATTTTGTCCGCCAATGCTAGCGTTTTGAGGCCTTCAAATTCCTCTGCGCTGAGGTTCCATTGGATGCCAAAAGTCTTTAGCCCATCCAATATAAAGTTTTCATAGTCCGAAGATTCTTTGTGGTACTCCACGGCCTCTTCCACCAAATCAGCCAAGGCATTTAGCACATCACGATGAACTCTTTCGCCATAGAGGGCATTGCGACGACGGCTGTAAACAATTTCACGCTGGGCGTTCATCACATCATCGTACTCCAACAATCGTTTGCGTACACCAAAATTGTTCTCCTCTACCTTTTTCTGAGCGCGTTCGATGGATTTGGTGATCATGGAGTGCTGGATGACCTCGCCTTCTTTGTATCCAAAGCGGTCCATAATTTTCGAAATGCGCTCCGAGCCGAACAGTCTCATCAAATCATCCTCCAGTGAAACAAAAAAGATAGAGGATCCCGGATCCCCTTGGCGACCTGAACGGCCCCGCAACTGACGATCTACCCGGCGTGATTCATGCCTCTCGGTTCCGATGATGGCCAAGCCTCCTGCATCCTTGACGCCGTCACCCAATTTGATATCCGTTCCGCGACCTGCCATGTTGGTAGCAATAGTCACGATACCCGCACGGCCCGCTTCCGCCACAATTTCGGCTTCACGCTGATGCTGTTTGGCGTTGAGGACATTGTGCTTGATTTTGCGTAGCGTCATCATGCGACTCAGGAGTTCCGAAGTCTCCACCGAGGTTGTACCCACCAAGACGGGGCGACCTGCCTCCACCAGTGAAGCCACCTGATCAATGATCGCCGCATACTTTTCGCGCTTGGTTTTGTAAACCAGGTCTTCTTCATCATTGCGCACGATGGGGCGATGTGTTGGAATAACGACCACATCCAGTTTATAAATTTCCCACAACTCGCCCGCCTCGGTTTCGGCTGTCCCGGTCATCCCCGCCAACTTGTGATACATCCTGAAAAAATTCTGCAGGGTGATGGTTGCAAAGGTTTGAGTCGCCGCTTCCACTTTGACGTTTTCTTTGGCTTCAATCGCCTGATGCAATCCATCAGAATAGCGCCTGCCGTCCAGAACACGACCCGTTTGCTCATCGACGATTTTGACTTTGTTCTGATCGACGATGTACTCAATATCTTTTTCAAAGAGACAATAGGCCTTGAGGAGCTGGTTAATCGTATGAATACGCTCCGACTTGATTTGAAAGTCTTGCATCAGCCTGGTTTTCTCCTCGGTTTTTTGTTGAAGATCTCTCGCCGATTTCTCGATTTCCGCAA
>VGGT01000287.1 GCA_016868485.1 Bacteroidota bacterium | reverse complement strand
GGCACGAGGGTGGTGAAGGGGTAGTCGGCAATCTGTGGACGAGCGGCGGAAATACTGGCCAGCAGAGTGCTCTTTCCCGCATTGGGGAAACCCACAAGACCTACATCAGCCAATAATTTTAACTCCAGTATGAACCACTTCTCGAGGGAGGGTTCGCCGGGCTGGGCGTAGCGTGGGGTCTGATTCGTGCTGCTTTTGTAGTGGTGGTTGCCTTGTCCGCCCCGGCCACCGGGCAAGAGCACGACTTCTTGTCCGTGCTCGGTAATCTCTGCACACACCTGCCCAGTTTCGGCATCCAGGGCCACCGTGCCCAGGGGCACTTCGAGAATTTCATCGCGACCACAGGCACCGCTGCGCAAGGCACTTCCCCCGGCCTCGCCCCCCTGGGCCATCACATGCTTCCGGTATTTGAGGTGAAGCAAGGTCCACAGCTGGCTGTTTCCCCGCATCAGAATATGCCCGCCTCGGCCGCCATCTCCCCCATCAGGACCCCCTTTTGCGGTATGTTTATCGCGGTGGAAATGAACACTCCCGGCACCACCGGCACCGCTGCGGCAGCAGATCTTGACGTGATCAACAAAGTTTTGCTCAGGCATAGGGCATCAGACAGCGCAACCGTCTACCTCCCTACACAAAGCCTGAAAAATCTCCTCAATGGCACCCACGCCATTCACTTCCCTTAACTTATTCTGTTTGCGGTAATGCCCGGCAACCGGCGCCGTTTTGTTTTCGTATTCCTGAACACGGGTGCGGATCACCGTCTCATCGCTGTCGTCGGCCCGTCCCGAATCGGCACCCCTTTTCAGCAGGCGTGCCACCAACTCGGGCTCCGAAACAACGAGCGACAACATACAACGCACCGGCGCGCCGTGGGCATTGAGCAGGGTGTCGAGTGCTTCCGCTTGGGCTACGGTACGCGGAAAGCCATCAAAAATAAATCCCTTGGCGTCTTGGTGGGTCAATAAGCGCGACTCAATCATGCCGATAACGACAGAATCGGGCACCAAAACACCCTGATCCATCAACTTCTTTGCTTCCAGGCCCAACACCGAACCGGCTGCAATTTCTGCACGCAGCAGATCGCCGGTCGACAAATGAATCAGGCCGTAGCGCTCCACAAGCCGCTGCGACTGGGTTCCCTTTCCTGCACCGGGTGGACCAAATAAAACAATGTTCAACATAGCTTATCCTTTAACGGGACCCCGCCTGTTCGCGAAAGGCCAAAATGCAAAGATACGGCGAACAACGGCTCACGCAAAGCGAAGGCGGGCGCGGATCAGGTCCTCCGGGGTGTCGATTCCTGCTTCGGGCGGATCTACACAAGCCATTCGTATCGAATAGCCCCAATGTAGCAGCCGCAATTGCTCCAGCATTTCCGCTTGCTCAGTGGCCGAAGGCGCCAATCGGGTAAATGCCCTTAGGGCGTCGCGGCGAAAAGCATAAACCCCAATATGGCGGTGAACTTCTGAAGGAATGCCGCCCCCCCGCGCATACGGAATCGGAGCCCGTGAGAAATACAGCGCATCGCCCAGATGGTTGCATACCACCTTCACCACCGAGGGATTTTCGTATTCTTCGGCTGATCGTATTCGACTCATCAAACTTCCCACCCGAACCGCCTGATCAGTGAATAATTCCATCAGCGGATGTAGGCAAGCGCGGGTCACGAATGGCTCGTCGCCCTGCACATTCACATACAAATCGGCCTCCACCTGCCCTGCTACCTCAGCCAATCGATCGCTGCCGCTGTTGTGTCCGGGATCGGTCAGCATCCCTTCCCCACCCGCTTCTTCCACTACACGAAGAATGTCGGGGTGATCGGTCGCCACCAGCACCCGTTCAAACAAACGCGTCGCACAACAAGCTTCCCAGGTGCGCACCACTAAGGGTTTTCCACCCAGGTCGGCCAGCATTTTGCCGGGAAGTCGGGTGGAGCCCATGCGTGCGGGCACCACCGCCAGGCTGTTGGGGTAGGGGGATGCAAACGAATCAGGCAATTGTTGGTTTGAATGGGGTCCCATGACACATGGATTAAGGTTCAAAAATACGAAAGGCATTACCTTTGAGCCTATGACCTATACATTCGCCCATGATTGATCTCCGGCTTCAGCGATTGCCCTTTGCCAGTCCTGCCTATGCCCTCAGCATCGCTTTGCGCCATAGCCTGCTGCGCGCACCCCTAGGTCTTCATTTTAC
>VGGT01000286.1 GCA_016868485.1 Bacteroidota bacterium | reverse complement strand
TGTGTGTTGATTTGGATGATTCTGCGTGTATCTTGTTGGGCCTCAGGCGGCCTCAGCACTACGCCGAGGAGGGGCGGCGCGGCTCCGAGGTGTACGATTGAAGCAAACAAGCCCAGGTTGTTTCGGCCGTTTTCCTCTTGAGTGCCCAACAAAAATGCCGCTTTGATCCCGCTGAGTGTGTTCACAAAAGCGCGACGGTATTCGCGCTCCCATGCCATTATTTCATCAAGATCAACCGTTTTCATTCTAATGGAACAACATATTCACCGGGTATTGGCCAACTAAAATGATGGTTTATGGTTTGAGCGCTGCGCCGTAGGTGTCGAGCGCGCGTGTACGAGCGAAAGCATGTTCCACCATAGGGGCAGGGTAGTGCTTTGTGCCCCATTCAGGCACCCATTTTTGGATGTAGAGCCCATTTGGATCGAACTTTCGTGCTTGTTCCGAAGGATTGAATACCCGGAAATAGGGCGCGGCATCGCAACCGCTTCCAGCTGCCCATTGCCATCCACCATTATTCGAGGCCAAATCAAAGTCCAATAAGTGGCGCGCAAACCATGCGGCACCCCACCGCCAGTCGATGAGCAGATGTTTAGTAAGAAAACTGGCAGTCACCATCCTAACCCGGTTGTGCATGAAACCTGTTTGATTTAGTTGACGCATTCCTGCATCAACCAAAGGGTAACCTGTGGTGCCGAGGCACCAGCGTTCAAAGTCAGCAGGATCATTTCGCCAAGCGATATGGTCATAGGCTGGCTTGAACGAACGATCAGCGGCATACGGAAACTGGGCGAGGATCATCTGATAAAAATCACGCCAGATCAGCTCATTTAAAAAGGTGGCATTCAGGTGGCGGGCGCGTTGGGCCAATGTCCGGATGCTCATAGTGCCAAAGCGAAGATGAATGCCAAGCCGGGAAGTGCCGTCCATGTGGGGGAAATTCCGGCGTGAGTCGTAGTGTGCGATGAGGTCATCCTCTGTGTAAGCAGGTGGGATGCTGATTGAGGAAGATTCGAAACCAAGATCTTGTAGCGTGGGTATGGGTTCGCCAGGGTTTGTGACGCGTTGGCTGCTTCGAACGAGTGCTTCGCTGTTCCATTCACGAAAATGGTCGTCGTGCAAGGAATTGAGCCACTTTCTGCTGTAGGGTGTAAAGACGGTATAGGGTTTGCCGTCGTCTTTCAACACTTCATGCGGTTCGCGTAGGACATGGTCTTTGTAGTCGTTCCACGCGATACCCTGCTTGTTAAGTAGGGACGCAATGTGCGCATCGCGTTGCCGGGCGTAGGGTTCATAATCGCGGTTTGCATAAACCCCAACTATCGCGTAATCTTGAATCAATTGCGCCCAAATTTCCTCGGGTTTTCCATGCTTGATGCACATGCCGCTCCCGTTCTTCTGCAGGGTTTCATGCAGGCCCAACAAGGTGTTGTGCAGAAAATGAACACGAGCGTCGTTCCGAGATTCCAATCGACCCAGAATATGGCTATCGAAAATAAAGAGGATCATCACCGGATGACCGGCATTCAGCGCATGCCAAAGGGCTGTGTTGTCTGATAAACGCAAATCCCGGCGAAGCCAGCAAACACTAATGGGTGAACGGTGCATGGAAGAGGGAAGTAGTTGTTCTGCTCTATTATGATGGTTAAATACCCCGGAGGCTTCCCATTCCTCCGTCTACACCTATAATTTGTCCGGTTATCCAGCCCGATTCTGGGGCAAGGAGGAATATTGCAGCCGCCGCCGTATCGTGTGGCGTGCCCACACGACCGAGTGGATGGCGTTTGTCGCCCGCCAACCGCTTTTCCTCACTGTTCAACAAGGATGCGGCCAATGGGGTGTCGGTGAGTGAGGGCGCGAGGGCATTAACCCGAATACCTGATGCAGCAGACTCAGCAGCTAAGGAACGTGTTAGTCCTTCCAATGCCGATTTAGCGGAGGCAATGGAACTGTGAAAGGGCATACCCGTTTGAGCGGCTACCGTGCTCATAAACACAACAGAAGAACTACCCGCTTTTTTGAGTCGGGAGTAAACAGCACGCGCAGCACGGGCTGCGCCCAAGAAATTAAGCTTCCATTCGTTGAGGTAATCGGCATCCGTTAGGCGATTAAATGGCTTTAGGGTGATGCTTCCTGGTGCATAGACCACGCCATGAATTTCTTCCGGTAGATGATCAACCGGAAAGTCAACATCCCCCACCGCATCCCAAAATGTCCAATGGCCTAGGGTAGGGTCTGGATTTTGACG
>VGGT01000285.1 GCA_016868485.1 Bacteroidota bacterium | reverse complement strand
AAGAAGTATCGGCCAACCAGGCGATGTTGTATTCATCCCATACCTTCAGATCGCCTGTGCGGTAATAGGTACACAACAACGACAGGGCTTTGGCCTGAACCGGGTTCTCGGCCACAGCCTGCGCTTTTTCGAGCCAAAACAGCACCGAATCGATCGCCGAACCATACAATCCACCCGACTTCCACACCTTTTCAACGATCTTTCCCTGTTCTTTAACCAATCGACTGTTCAAGCCGTGCCAAACCGGCCGAGCCTCCCCCGATTTTCGGGTCGATGCATAGAAGGCTTCCACCTCAGCTTGTGTCACATCGCGGTAGAAATTGTTGGCCGACGACACCACTAAATCCACCCCCGATTCCTGGTTTACACGTTTAGCATCCACCGCCGGATCAAACAATATGGGGGTTAAAAAAGCCAACAATTCGTTGTCGTTGTTCACCCGCCCTTGGATTTTCGGAAATGCAGCCTTCGGACTTCCTTTCATCAAGAGGGCAAGGTAGGCAGCATCGAAGCCCGGCTCCAATTTGCGTGTACTGTAATGATGGTGAATGCCATTGCTGAACCAGACCCGCTTGGTGTAGGTCATAAAAGCATCCCATGAGTCGCCCGAACGCGGACCCTCATAGTGGGTCACAATTTCCTCCAGCGTTTTGCGGATCAAAAGGTTATACCGATAATTTTGATCCCAGATCATATCCCGGCCAGCGAGTGCGGCCCGACTCAAGTAAAAGGCCAGCTCCTTTTGTTGGAGGGTTAGGGAGTCCCATCCCGGGATTCTATAGCGTAGAATTTGGATGTCTGCAAATTGCTCGGTCATGACCTGAAATTCAGATTCGTTTTCGTTCACGGCATCGGTTTTCGGTGCACAAGCACTCAGGCTTAAGGCCGCCACCGCGGCGACCAACAACAAGAAGTTCCAATGGTTTTTCATAAAGATGGGTTGGGGGCTACGTCAAACGGGATAAAAGTAATAGTTTTGGCGCACTTCAAGATGGAACGATTACCCGAATCCTGGAGGGCCGATTGTGAAGCCCTCATCTTTGCTGCAGAAAGGCCCATCTCCGCAGCCCATATGGCCGATGTTTTATCGCGTCACCACCAAATTGAAGTTTCAGAAGCTGAAGTGGAAGAAGGCATGCGCTTGTTGGTGGATGAGTGGACTGCACGTGCGGGCGGGCTCCAACTGCGCTCTGTGGCTGGAGGTTTTGCCTTTTTCTCGCACCCCAGCCAGCATGCCCTCCTGCTGTTGGATGTTGCCGACCGCAACCGCAAGAAATTATCCGCTGCCGCATTGGAAACCCTCTCCATCATTGCCTACAAACAGCCGGTTAGCCGCCCTGAACTGGAGGCCATACGCGGGGTCAATTGCGAATACGCCGTTCAGCGCCTGCTCGAAAAAGGATTGATTGAAATCACCGGCCGAAGCTTGTCGCCCGGTAGGCCCATACAGTACGGTACTTCTGATTTTTTTCTGGAATATCTGGGGGTAAACTCCTTGGCGGACCTTCCCAAATTGTCGGACCTCGCTGTGGTTGCGGAAGAAGCAGGCGATGAAAAACCCCAAGGCGTTGTGAACACAGAACCAGCGGATGCCTCGGCTGATCCGGTCCACCACAACGACATATAGCGCCATGTAGCGCATCGATAAGTCTTTTTGACACCCGAACAGGCTTTATGCCGCTCGAAGGGGTATTTTTCGTACCTTTGCGCCTCTTTTGAGGTACTATTATTATGGATGATCATGAACAGTCGGGCAGCGAGCCGCGTAAGCGCAAGGCAGCCGGTCAATCGTCAGGTGCCGGCCCTGACCGCAAGACGAGGATAGCGAGCAAGCGCAAGGAGCTGCAACGTTGGGAAGAAGGTACAGGAGATGAGAAGAGTAAATGGATCCAACGTGAGCTCGACCAGATGTTTGCAGCCGGTGATGCCGGTCGACCCGGCGCAGGTTCTGATTCTTCTCCCTCCGCTGGCGGTGGTCGGTTCGGTAAAGAGCCGCGTTCCTTCGATGTACCCCGGTCAACGGGACGGAGGGATTCAGGTGATGGAGGCTACCAGCCCCGTTCTCGCCGCGACGGTGACTCGGGCTTTGCCCCCCGCGGTCGCCGCGATGGTGATTCGGGCTACCAACCCCGCGGTCGCCGCGATGGCGATTCCGGCTTTGCCCCACGCGCCCGACGCGACGGTGATTCCGGCTTCGCCCCCCGCGGTCGCCGCGATGGCGATTCCGGCTTTGCCCCACGCGCCCGCCGCGATGGTGACTCC
>VGGT01000284.1 GCA_016868485.1 Bacteroidota bacterium | reverse complement strand
AACTCTCCCTTCGGCACCACTGCCCTGAATTTGTTCCAATTCCAGCATGCTGACACCTTCCGATGAAGCAATGCTCAAAACAAGGGGAGAGTAAAACCGTCCACTACCCTTGAGTTGACTCCCAGTAGATTGAACTGAATCTGTCAAACGAGCGACCTCCCTAGGCAAAGACTCTGTAAGCTTAGCCGGGCTTGACTCCATCGTGATTGCAGGCGCCTGATCGTTGTTGGGTACCGAATGGGAAGGTGGGCTTGCCACAGGCCCATCCGTTGCAGTACCGGTTTCTATTCGAGCCAAAACCCCGCCCACCGGAACGACATCCCCCTCTGCAAATAGTATTTCCTTGAGTATTCCAGCAGCAGGAGATGGAACCTCAGAATCGACCTTATCGGTAGCTATTTCCAAGACAGCTTCATCGAGCTTGATTGTGTCGCCTGGTTTTTTCAGCCATTTTAGAACGGTGGCTTCCATGATACTCTCTCCCATTTTGGGCATGACCAAATCAAAATTCGACATAACTAATCTTCAAATGAAGGTGAAACAAACGTTAGAAAAGGACAGCGTACAGGTCAATTAAGAAAGTCGCAAAGTTAACACGAAAAACAAAACCCTCATTTTTCTTTGGAAATCAAATCCTCTTGCAACATTTTCCACAACAGATACAATGCCGACATGGCGGCACGATGCTGAATTAAATCGCGGGTACCGCCCAATTGGTAGTGTCGTTGAACCGTCGTGTTTGGGCCATGAAGACCAATCCAAACCGTTCCCACGGGCTTATCCGCGCTTCCACCATCGGGGCCAGCAATTCCACTTATAGAAACAGCATAATCGCAGTTCAGTTGACTTAAAGTACCCGATGCCATAGCGGCGACTGTCTCGGCACTTACGGCACCATGCGACGAAAGCACATCGGTAGGCACATTCAGAAGTTCACTTTTCAAATCGTTGTGGTAGGCTATGATTCCGCCTCGGAAATACCGACTGCAGCCGGCTACAGAGGTCAAAAGGCGTGCGATTTCACCGCCCGTACAACTTTCGGCCAAGCCGACCGTCGCGTTGAGTCGAATCAAGGCAGCCCCAATGGCGTCGGGCAGACGTTCGTTTTCCATTCCACAGATGTGGTGCCCCAACAAATTTCTCAGGCCATTTCCCAACGACAAGAGTAGCTTTTCCAATTCCGGTGCGGGACGACCCGAAGCGCTCAGCCGAAGGCGCACCATACCCGGGCTGGGCAGATAGGCCAGGCGTATGTTATCCGGAAGGCCGAGTTCCCACTCAGCGATGGTTTCGGCAATGACCGATTCAACCATGCCGCAAGTAATATAGGTATGGTGTAGAAGGGTAGGGGTCTTTACTTTTTGGGATAAAATGGGCAGCAAACGATCATGAATCAGATGCTTCATTTCATAGGGAACGCCCGGTAAACTCACCACCATACAGTCCCCGCGTTCCCACAACATACCCTGGGCGGTACCTAAGTCGTTACTTAGAATCTGAGCATTGTCGGGCAATTCTGCTTGGCGACGATTGGCATCACCCGGATCCTTACCCCTTTGGGCAAACCAATTCTCGATTTTTGACAAAACCGCTGGATTTGTTTGAAGTTGGCCGCCAAAAAAATCAGTCAAACACGATTTGGTGCGGTCGTCGCGCGTTGGCCCCAATCCACCCGTCAAAATCACCAGCTTTGCCCGCGATAGAGCCAAACTCAATGCCTCCAAAATTTCTTCTGGCTCATCCGCAACGCTTTGAATCCGACCGACTTGCCAACCCGCCATCGACAACTCCTGTCCAATCCAGGCCGAATTGGTATCTACCACCTGTCCGATCAGAATTTCGTCACCAATTGTGATGATCTCCACCCGAGGCGTTGGTGTGTATTCCACAGTCTTTTCAGCCTGCTCGGCGTTCATCGGCGCTCCTTGACCCGACATGTATGTATTCATATGAATAATCGTTAGCTTCGTACCTGAATTGGCCTTACAAAAATCAAGATTTATGTCGAGCACACGCACATCTTTTCTGATGACAATCTTGTGTATTTCGACCTTCTTTATCCCAGTAAAGGCCCAAATTACCTTAAGCCGCGATCAATTGCCTCGATCGGGCGATTCAGCCCAAATCATGAATGCCCAGCTCTCGATTCCGGGAACGCGTTTCGCAGCCACCGGACCAGGCAGTAACTGGGACTTCTCAGACTTGCAATCCGCAACACCCGATCTGGTTTGGTATCGACCAGGCATTCAGACCCCATATTTCCTTTTTCTGAATTCATTTGGTACCAAA
>VGGT01000283.1 GCA_016868485.1 Bacteroidota bacterium | reverse complement strand
ATACGGGCCAGAATAGGTGACGGGCAAGTTCAATCGCATACACACGGTTGTGTCGAACGGATGCGGCGGAAGGGGGGTATCGTCCAACAACAACTGTATCGCGATGACACTATCGCATCCCCTGCGGCTCACCAGCGAATCGAAATAAGTGCCCGAATTGGTGAGGGTTCTGCCCCGCCATAGGTATTGGTCGCAACCCCGGGCTGTGTCGGTTTGTAGGCTGCTTGGGTACAGTGAAAGGAGGAGGGTGACAACACTGTCGCACCCTTGAGCATTGGAAATGGTGTCGCGGTATAATCCCCCGGATACATAAGTTCTTCCATTGATGGGCCATATGTATCGATCGCAAGCCGTATCGCGAACCACCGCTGCCGTACTGCGGCGTACATGAAGCTCAAGTACAACCGTGCTGTCGCAACCAAAACGATTCGTGCTTGTGAACGGGAAGAACCCCGACTGTCGATAAGTAATGCCATTCCATACCAAGCTATCGCAAGTGGATTGCTGCAGGGTATCCGTTTCAGACACACCCAAGGCAACATAAACCTGTCTTACTGAAGAGGAACAGCCATCCACTATAGCTACTACCGACCAGACGCCAGTATCTATGGCAGAAAACCCAGGCATGGTTGGGTTTCTCAAATTCGAAAAAAACTGACCGTCTGGTCGCCGCCAAGTGTATGTAGCCCCCGCCAAAGAGTCGGCGAACAGCCTCAGTAAATCACCCGGGCAACCCGGACTCAAGGGGGTAAAGTTGGTATTGGCCTGCACACCAAAGCGTGCATAGTCGGAGAAATATCCATACCGACAGCCCGAAGAGGCTCCTCCATTAATCAAGCCCATATGAAACTTGCCCAAGGAATTGGATAAAACATATGCATTATTGGTACCGATTGTACCTGTTCCGGAATATTCCGCCCGAGCATATTGCCACTGCCCACCCGTACCCGGCACGGGCTGAAAGAGGGAAGCAGGGACAGGAATGATGCCATTGAGCATGAATCCTGTAATGTATTGGGTCTTCGTGATCAGATTGATGGCGAAACTCTCCGATGTGGTACGTTGGAAACCGACGCTCTGAGATCCTGTACACTGAATAGGGGGAAGAATGGCCATGCCCGTTTCACAACCATAGCCTGAAACGTGCATCACATTAACAGGTTGATTGCTTGTGATGTACAAGACATTTTCCGTAAATGTACGTTGTAAGGTTTGTCCGGCGGCAAGGGGTGTCTGGGCCACGCCATTGATGCTCAGCTCGGTATTACTCATTAATGCAGTCACCGTTACCAAGTCGGAATTGGCCAAATACCCTTTTATAACAATAAATTCATTGCCTAAAATGGATACAGGAATGAGTTGATCGCCCAATAGATCGTGGCAGCCGCCTCCGCCTAAGGTGGTTCCCAATACAGAATCGTCGATGTAGGTGACCGCCACTGGCCTGTCGGAAGTGAGTGTACTGCCCGCCAAAGAGATGTTGGCGGCCTGACTCGCTGCACGGAAACAATAGGTCTGCCCTGCGTTTAAAGTCACCGTTAACAAGGTTCCAGCGGGTATAATGCCTCCCCCTGTTTGAAACAAATCGGCCGTTGGGGTAAAATAAATGGTCGTGTTGTTTTGCGTAGCCACCACGTCTATTCGCTCGTGGCCGTGAATATTATTTAACAACCGTTGACCAGGTATCAGAAAATGTGAACCAAGGGCTGTTTCTCCTTTCAGGGCGAAGATATCTGTGTTATTTCCTGCTGAAATGACCTCATAGTAGGCCGTTATTTCGGATGTCGATTGAATTTTAAAGCCCCGGTTCAGCACCTGATTGGGTGGATCATTCTCAATGAGATCTATCTGGGGCGTTAAATCGAGCGAAATCACCGTTTGCGGGGGGATGTACACGGTGTTGTCGTAGATACTCGGGTTGGCCGGGGTGTATACCCGCACACTGCAGGCAGTTGCGCCCGAAGTCAAGCGAAACGCAATGGGCCGATCGCTGTGTGACTGAGCCACCTCGGGGGCCACAAACCAAAAGGCAGTATCCGTTTGAGCCTGTGCAAGGAGAGACCCCGTCAAATACACCAAAAAAATTATCGCCTTAAAATGTCGCGAACAAATCACGATGGAAAATTACCTCTTTATGTCAATAGTTGATCGATGAAATCACTTATTTCTGAAAAACAAAAATCAATCTTCGCAAAAGGCAACCGAAAAACCACGAAAAATCAAACCCTACTCCCGAATTCCCAGAAGATCAAGGGCAAAGCTGTAGGCGCGCGCCACCTCCTTCAGTGCTTCAAACCGGCCGCTGGCG
>VGGT01000282.1 GCA_016868485.1 Bacteroidota bacterium | reverse complement strand
AAATCGGATTGGGTGGCCCGATTAGGGGGCGATTGGTATGCCCGCAGCAGCCAAGGGCTGTTTACCGTGCCCAAACCACTCAGCACATTAGGGATCGGGGTCGATGCCCTGCCGCATTCGGTCCGTAGGTCAACTGTCCTCACAGGAAATGACCTCGGATTGCTTGGTAATTTGGAAAAGCTCCCCACCCCCGACGACTGCAAAAAAGCCCGATCAAAGATGAAGTTAGACCCCATTTTAGGGGATGACCACAACTTGACGGGGGATGACCATAACGTGACGCAGGATGACCACAGCATGACGGGGGATGAAAAAAACGTGACAGGGGAGGATCAAACATTAGTGGAAGCGCATCTCATGCGCAAACAGGAGCGCGTACATCGCCTCGCACAAAAGTGGATTGCCGACGGCCATGTTCAGGATGCGTTGGCCCTATTGATGGCCGATGCGATGGACAGCGAATGAAAAAATTCGTTTAGCTCCTTTGAAAAAATTCGTTTTAGCTCCTTAACTCCTGTTCGATTTGGTCGAATCGACGTTTCATATCTTTTTGAGCCTCGGTGAACGACTCCTCAGGCCCAAATGCCTGGTTTAGGCTGATGTAGTATTTAATTTTCGGCTCAGTTCCCGACGGACGTGCGGAAATGATGCCCCCCGATTCGGTGATCAATTGAAGTACATTCGATTTAGGGAGATCAATGGGCGTTTCAGCGCCCGTTCGAAGGTCTTTTTCAATCAGTGTTAGGTAGTCGCGCACACCAAGCACTGCCTCTCCGCCCAGGTGGGTGGGTGGGTTTGACCTGAATTTCTTCATCAGTTCAGCGATCTGTTCAGCACCTTCTTTACCCTTCAGCGTTACCGAAATGAGCGTTTCCAAAAATAAACCATGTCGGCGGTAAATGCTTAATAAAACCTCATATAAGGATCGACCCTGCGAATGATAGTAGGCCGCCATTTCAGCAATCATCAAACAGGCGCCCACGGCGTCTTTGTCGCGCACATGCTCACCCACCAGATAACCATAGCTCTCTTCGCAGCCCGCGATATAGGTCTTCTGCCCCGCACGTTCTGTCATGACAGCACCGATGTATTTAAAGCCAGTGAGGGTATTGAGGCACTCCACTCCCTTCTCCGCAGCAAGACGGTCGATCAAGTAGGAAGTCACTATGGTTTTCACCACATATTCGTTGCCGGTTAGTCGGCCTTGTTCGCGCCATTGCTCCAGCAAATACGCGAACAGCAACACCCCGGTTTGGTTGCCATTCAATAGCATGAAATTTCCCTCAGGATCACGAACAGCGGCACCCACGCGATCGGCGTCGGGATCGGTGGCCAGAACCAAATGCGCAGCCTCATCCTCGCCCAGTTTCAACGCCATGCTGAGCGCTTCCTGTTCTTCTGGATTGGGATAAATCACCGTTGGGAAATTGCCATCGGGCGTACACTGTTCAGCAACAGTAAATACGTTTTGATAGCCCGCTTCCTTGAGCAGGCGGGGCACCAATTCCACACCTGTGCCGTGAATGGGCGAATAGACAATGCGCAAATCAGGGGCATTAACGGGGGCTTCCGGACGAAGGCGCAGGGCCAATGAAGCGTCAATAAATTGCCGGTCCATTTCGGACCCCAAACTTTTAATCAGATCCGGACGGCCTTCGAACCGAATGTCCTTGACATCGGCAATCGCCTGAACCGCAGAAATGATGCCTTTGTCGTGGGGCGGAAGAATTTGACAGCCATCAGACCAGTAGACTTTATAACCACTGTACTCTTTAGGGTTATGAGATGCGGTAAGCATAACGCCACCCACACAACCGAGTGTGCGAATGGCGAATGACAATTCTGGCGTCGGACGGAGGTCTTCGAAAAAATGCACCAGGATTCCGTTGGCACTGAATACGTTGGCCACCAACGAAGCAAACGCACGCGCATTGTTGCGGCTATCGTGCGCCAATGCCACCGACAAACCGCCTTGGGGGAATTGGGCGTTTAAATAGTTGCACAAGCCTTGCGTGGCTGCGCCCAAGGTATAGCGGTTTACCCGATTGGTACCCACACCCATGATGCCCCGTAATCCACCGGTTCCGAATTCCAGATCACAATAAAAAGCATCGGTCAAAGCCTTGGTATCATCGCCATCGATCAGTGCCTGCACCTCGCTTCGGGTGTTTTCGTCGTATTGCTCGCTGGTCCATTGTAGGGCGCGTTCCAAAATGAAAGGGTCGATACTCGGCATAGGTTGAAAGGTCATTGGGGATTTTGCTCAGTGGTGGTGGCTTCCTTACGATTGGGGATTTTGCTCAGTGGTGGTGGCTTCTTTACGA
>VGGT01000281.1 GCA_016868485.1 Bacteroidota bacterium | reverse complement strand
TTAGCCGATCAATACAGGCTGGTGATTGCGGATGTGCGTCATCCCAACCTTTCTCTACCCCTCAAAAAGGGCTTGGCCCACATTCTAGCCTATGAATTAGGTCGCTTTGATGAAGGAATTCAACTATTGGAAGAAGCCATTTCCGGGCCGGGTGATGCCCGCAAACGGGCTGAAGCTAAGCTGGAGCTGGCCGATTTATTCCTGTTGACCGACGAACTCTGGGAGGCACAGTTGCTTTATGGTCAGGTCGATAAAGACTACATTGAAGATGTGATTGGCCAGGAGGCCCGTTTGCGCAACGCCCGTCTTTCTTATTTCCGTTTCGAGTTTGAATGGGCCCAGGCACAACTCGACATTTTGAAGGCAGGCACCACCCATAAAATAGCGAATGACGCTATGGAGCTGTCGCTGCTCATCGCCGACAATTTTAACCTCGACACCAGTCAAATCCCGCTCATGAATTTTGCCCGTGCTGAGTTAATGATGAAGCGTCAACAATATGACTCGGCACTTAAGGCTTTCGATGCCATGCTGCTTGAACTGCTTGGTCATAGTCTACGCGATGAAATCTGGTTCCGAAAGGCCTCCATTCAAGAAAAAACCGGTGATCTAGCCGGAGCACGTTCAAGTTATGAGTCGCTGCTCAAGGATCACCCCAAAGACATATTAGCGGATGATGCCCTAATCGCATTAGCATGGCTTTCTGAACGGGAGGGCAAATCAGAGGAGGCCCTCGGATTGTATCAAAAAATGCTCGAGGAATACCCGGATAGCTTATTCACCGTAGATGCCCGCAGGCGGTTCAGAGAACTGCGGGGCGACGCATTGAAAGTCGATTGATGGCAAAGCCGGCTTCCCCTTTGCCTACATCTTCAACAGAGCCCGAACGCGCTGTGATGCTCGGTGTCATTATCCCGTCGCGGGGCGAGACATTATGCAGCGAGCACCTTGATGAGTTGGCGTTTTTGGCCAAAACGGCTGGCGCAACGGTTCAAAAACGCTTTGTTCAACGATTGCCTGCTCCCGATTCCCGCACCTATCTCGGTTCTGGAAAAATTAAAGAGGTGGAGGAATATGTGCGTATGGAGCAAATTGACTTGGTTTTGGTCGATGACGAGTTGAGTCCTGCCCAACTCAGAAACCTGGAACGTTTGTTCAACCCCGACCTCCTCGAGGCGCGCGTTAAGATACTCGACCGAAGCACCTTGATCCTGGACATTTTCGCCTCACGCGCCCGTTCGGCGCAAAGCCGCACACAAGTAGAGCTGGCCCAGCATGAGTATTTGCTCCCGCGACTTACCCGAATGTGGACCCACCTCAGCAAGCAAAAGGGAGGCATTGGCATGAAGGGCCCTGGTGAGAAAGAGATTGAAACAGACCGGCGCAACATCCGATATCGAATTACCTTGCTCAAGGAGAAACTGGTAGAAATCGAACGGCAGCACGTCACCCAACGGAAAAACCGGGGAAAAATCATTCGCGTAGCCCTCGTAGGCTATACGAATGTGGGAAAATCAACGTTAATGAACGAGCTCAGCAAATCGGAGGTTTTGGCGGAAAATTTGTTGTTCGCCACCCTCGATGCAACCGTTCGAAAAGTGGTCATCGACTACACCCCATTTCTTCTTTCCGACACTGTCGGTTTCATCAGAAAACTCCCGCATCACCTCATAGAGTCTTTTAAAAGCACGCTCGATGAGGTCAGAGAATCGGACATACTGGTGCATGTGGTGGATGCATCTCACCCTGGACACCTTGCTCAAATGAATGTGGTTCAGCAAACGCTTCATGACTTAGGGGTACGCGACAAACCGATGCTCACGGTCATGAACAAAATAGATTTGATCCCTGCCGACGAGGAATCGGATGCGCATTGGCCCGAAGTTCGGGAGGTTGCTGATCCTCATCAACACACCAACAACGGCCCGGTTGTTTCCGTATCCGTACGAAAGCGTATGGGTATGGATGTACTCCGTGCTGAGTTGGTGCGCATGGTGAAAGAGGCCTGGATTATCCGCTACCCCCACCAGCACGATTTTTATTGACATGATTCGCAATGCCTTGCTTCAAAATTCTTTAGATCATATTATTATGAATAAATTTTGTTTTTTAGTCATTACTTTGTTCGTTATTGGGTCAACGACATCCTGTGTCAGTCTAAAACGCCACAAAGAACTGGAGCACCGCCACCAAGCAGTCAACGCGCTGAACGACAGCTGCCAGGCCAAACAGACCCGGCTCATGAGCCAATTGGATGTATTGGAACAACGCTTCAGTTCAATACAGAAAATCAACCAAGGCCTGATGCGCGATACCGCTCGGTTCAA
>VGGT01000280.1 GCA_016868485.1 Bacteroidota bacterium | reverse complement strand
GGTTACTGGGCACACTCAATAAAGGCAAGTCGCGCGTTCTTTCGATCCGTAGTTACCCACAGAACACCGATGTGGTGGTTGAATTGGTTTATGACAACTCAGGATCAAGTTCGGCCGGCTCGGATGTGGCTGATGGACGGTCTGTCTCTGTACGGCTACAGCACACTTTTCTGGAGGCACCTTCCGGCGATTACAAGCCACGGCGCGATGACCCCCGCATTGGGTATTTCCATACCCCGTTCGATGATATGACCTCAACTGAAACGGTCAACTACCGCGATTTCATCAACCGTTGGCACTTGGTGAAAAAGAACCCCGAACAAAAAATCAGTGAGCCCATCAATCCCATCGTTTGGTGGATTGAGAACACCACTCCGCTAGAATATAGACCCATCATTCGGAAGGCTGCTCTTCAATGGAATTTAGCCTTTGAGCAAGCCGGGTTTAAGCATGCGCTCGAAATTAAGGAACAACCCGATACAGCCACCTGGGATGCGGGCGACCTGCGCTATAATGTACTCAGGTGGACATCCTCACCATTTCCGCCCTTCGGGGGCTATGGTCCTAGTTTTGTTGACCCAAGGACCGGGCAAATTCTAGGCGCCGACATCATGCTCGAACAAGTTTTTGTCTTGAACAGGCTGCGCCAATCGGATCTATTCGGTCAATCCCTTGTGGATGGTTCCGCGAGTGATCATCATTTTCATGACCATCACGATCGATCTCAGGTGGGCAAAACGGCTGTATGCGATTTTGGCAGATCGCTGCATCATCAGATTTTGATGGGCTGGCAAGCCATAGATGGGTTAGGAGGAAATGATGCGCGTAAGAAACAGTATCTGGAGGAATCACTTTATTATTTGGTCATGCACGAATTGGGTCATACCCTTGGCCTCAACCACAATATGCGCGCCAGCCAACTGCACGCTCCAGCAGATCTCCACAACGCGGAGCGCACGCGTTCCATTGGTTTGCTCGGATCGGTCATGGATTATCCGGCCGTAAATCTCCATATCGATACAACCAAGCAAGGACAGTACTTTACCACTCGACCTGGCCCCTATGACTTATGGGCAATTGAATACGGTTATTCAACCGCCTTGCCCGACCCCACAGCCGAAGTGAATCGCCTGATGGAAATTGCAAACCGTAGCACGCGCAGAGAACTGGCCTTTGGCAACGATGCTGACGACATGCGCGCGTCGGGTAAGGGTATTGACCCCCGAGTGAATGTAGGAGACCTGAGCTCAGATGCGATTCAAAATGCTGCCGATCGTTTGGCGCTGGTCAGACATTTAACCGATGGATTGTTGTTGAAACAGCGTGAAAAGAACACCTCACACCAGAAATTGGTACAGTCTTATTCTATCCTGGGAACAGAAATGGCTACAGCTGCATCGGTTTTGAGCCGATATATAGGCGGTGTATATGTCGATCGCGCCTGGGTTGGCCAAGAGGGTGCAGGACGCCCGTTCAATCCAGTACCGATGACCGACCAAAAGAGAGCCCTCGAAATAATTTGCGCTCAGATTTTGGGCCCCTCAGCTTTTCAGCAAACCGATACTTTGTTTGCCTATTTGCAAATTCAGCGGAGGGGTTTCAATTTCTTTTCACAAACAGAGGACCCAAAAATTCATCAGCGGGTTTGGGCCATCCAGAAGGCGGCGCTGGATCATATCCTTCATCCAACAACCCTTCAGCGTCTGGAGGATAGTAGAACCTATGGAAGCGAATGGGGTGGTGCCGATGTTTTGGCCAGGTTAAGTAAGTCCATTTACCGAGATGAACCCTTTCGCCTCAGTACATTCCGGCAAAATCTTCAGATGGAATATCTCATGATGCTTGTTGATGTTGCCCGTCCTTCTGGCGCTGCAGGACGATTAGACGGCCCTCGGTACGGGCAATTGGCGCGCACAGCAGCGTTGGCCGAACTCATTCGCCTCAGGAAGGACCTAGTACGTCAGAGTGAGCAAGAGCCTTTGGCCATGAAAGGTCATTTTGATGTGCTTCGCTATCGGGTTGGTCGTGCATTGGATCCCCGTGATTAGTCGATTTTTTACTTTTTCTCTCTGGTTTTGAGGCTGATTGGTTGCGCCTCTGAAGTATATTTGCATCGCGTTTTACATCCGTTTTTCTTGAATTAATTTAACCCAAACGCATGAAACCGAAGAGGTACTTTTTCTCCATCAATCGTTCTATTTGTCTTTTGCTGTTCGTTTTGTTTGTTGGATTCATTCCTTCATCACTGAATGCTCAGCCATCGGGGCAGGAATTGTTTGCCAATAATTGCGCTTCCTGCCACAAAATTGATCAACCTATGGTTGGTCCGGCAT
>VGGT01000279.1 GCA_016868485.1 Bacteroidota bacterium | reverse complement strand
GGCTTGCCTCAATGTGCCTGTAACCCTCACCGATCAAAGCACCAATGGACCTACCCAGTGGTTGTGGACAATTCAGCCTTCGACCGGCTTTCAGTTCACTTCAGGTACTTCCGCTGCATCACAAAATCCAGTAGTCATTTTTAGCCAATCCGGAAGCTACAGCGTTCAACTGCGTGTGAGCAATGCATTCGGAAGCGATAGTGTTTCGCAATCAAACGCCGTTGTGATAGGTTCAGGTAGGAGCATCCCCTTCCTGGAAACCTTTCCTGGCGCCACACTCGCATCGGGATGGTCGATTTCTAATCCGGATGCAGCGACAACTTGGGGATTTCGTACGGGTGTCACGCCGGCAGGAACGTCGACCCCTATGGTGTGGATTGACTTGTTTGATTACAATGTTGCGGGTCAAGTAGACGGCTTGGTGTCGCCTGTGATTGATCTCGTGGGCATCAGCAATCCGGTGGTATCGTTCGATGTATCCTATGCACGATACAGTACAACATTATTCGATAAGCTGCGCGTGGATATTTCCACCGATTGTGGGCTCACCTTCACCAACGGAATATACCTCAAAGAGAATTTAGTTCTGGCCACTGCTGGTACGGTTACTACGCCGTTCACTCCTTCTACGGCCGCACAGTGGCGCCGCGATTCCATCTCCCTATCGAACTATGCTGGACAAAAAATCCGTCTTCGGTTCAGCAGCATCAATGGATATGGCAACAACCTTTATTTGGCCAACATAAGGGTCAACGGACAAGCCAACGCACCCTCGGTCACGGGCAACCTGCGGTACCTGAACACTGCACTCACCCCATTCACCAATACCACCATTCGCTTCATGCAAGGTTCCTCCCAGATCGCCTCTGCCTCTACAGGAAGCACGGGTGATTTTAATCTGAGTGCCCCGGCAGGCCTCTACAGCGTACAGATGAGTACCCAGAAGCCATGGAGTGGGGGCAACGCAACCGATGCGCTTTTTATTAACCGGCATTTTACGGGAACTTCACCATTGTCGGGTCTTCCACTATTGGCGTCGGATGTGAATGCATCGGGTACGGTTAATTCTTCTGATGCATTGATTGTTATGCGCCGTTTCACCACCCAAATTGATTCGTTTGCTGCTGGAAACTGGATACTATCTCCTTCTTCGGTAACCCTACCCCAATCAGGTTCGTTGGGCTTGAATGTATTGGCCATGGGGGATGTGAACGGATCTTATGTGCCTGATGTCAATTTAAGAACCGCCTACCAGCCGCTTGGATACGTTCCTTCCGAATGGCGCATGGAAGAGTATCCTCCAGGAATTTCTGGTCTTTTTGTTGACCAAGACGAGCTCATTGGGGCGGTGAGTCTTGATTTACTCATGCCCGAGGGTTGTGTAGTAGAGGAGGTGTTGGGCATTGCGGCATGGGACGCCTGTACTTGGAAACAGGTCGGGCGAAGCTTCCGGTTGGCTGCTTACCGACAGTCTGGGATCCCGTTGACACGGGGTGAAGCCCTCCTCCGCATTCGGACAAATAGCACACTGGGAAAAGTAGCAATCAATAAACAGCATTCTGAATTCTCGGACATTTTGGGGAATCCGTTGAATCACTTAAGTCTTTTTCAGCGTTTAGATGGGGCAACTCAATCGAGTCTGTTCGAACCGCTGAGGATCTATCCAAACCCCAGCTCGGGCATAGTGCAGGTCGATTTGCCGAAAGGGGTTGCGCTGGAGTCGGTCTCCTTGTTTGATGCCTTAGGTAGAAAGGTGCTTTCTTTCGACGCGAACGAAATAAACTTAAACCCCTCTGGAGCTGAACTTGAGCTGAGCACATTAGCAGAAGGAACATACCGCATTGATCTAAAAGGAACGTCTGAACATGGCGCCTTTATGGGCCATGCGCTTTTGGTTAAGCGGTAGCGCTTGATTGCAATTTTCTGTTGTTCGAGGATTGTTTGGCAAACGGCAGGCCAATTGACTGCATAGTCGGGTTTTTGGAAAATATGTCAATAGTCACGCACACAACGTACTGATCCTCCCCAAGTTTTCAGTCCCGTAGCCCTCGAAAAATTTCCCGCATCCAGCCTGAGCAAATAGCCATAATTAAGATCAGTTGGACTCAGATTCGGAGTTTGCAGGAGCATGTTTCCACCGAAAGCCTGGTAGGTGCCGTCATCCCCCACACGCGCACCCGCTGGAAGCGCTGAAAACCCAAACGCATCGATACCATAATGGGGATTGGTGTTGTTGTGGGCGAGCCAACGGGGGTGTGCTGTTGTGTTGCAGGCCGTTGAGTAAGGCGTATTGATTTGTCTACAGGACTTCAAGGCCCTTCCTGTTCCATTACGAT
>VGGT01000278.1 GCA_016868485.1 Bacteroidota bacterium | reverse complement strand
GCCAGCAAGATGCTCCCAGCCAGGGCTAGGCCCCACAAGCCCCTGTCGAGCAGCCAATTCCATTGATCGGATTGTCCGACCAAAACGAATCGTGCCGCGAGGAACTGGGCCACAAGCACCAGAAACAAATTATACCACCGAATGAGGGATAAAAAGGCCAAAAAGCGCACGAATTGCAGTCGCCGGGCATCGTTTCCCATCCGAAGCGACGAACGGGCCATTAGAATCGATAGACCACTTTGAGGTCGTAATCCACCAGCAATTGACGCGTCCGTTCATAATCCTTTGTGAAACCGAGGATGTACCCTCCTCCACCTGAGCCGCATAGCTTGAGGTAATAGGCTTCGGTTTCGATGCCTTGCTTCCACAATTGGTGGAAAAGGTCGGGAATCATGGGTTTGAAATTGTCGAGGGCCAGTTGCGACAATTTTCGAAGATTGCGAAACAGCGGCTGCACATCGCCTTTGAGAAAGCTCTTGATGCAAGCGTTGTTGTATTTCCTGAATTCTGTACGAATCATGCGACGAAAACCGTCCTGCTTGAGACGCTCCATAAAGAGGTTCACCAAGGGTTGGGTTTCACCCGCCTCACCGGTGTTCAACAGAAAAATGGCGCCTGCACCATGATGCTCTTGGGGAAGCTGAACAGCCCCCAAATCGCTTTTTCCATTGAAGAGGATGGGGATTTGCAAATAACAAATCAGTGGATCCATCCCTGATGACCGTCCGTGGAAAAAACACTCCAGCGCAGCCAGCTCCGATTTGAGTTGTTGCAGTTGTTCGGGGGTATGATCGCTTTCGGCTTTAATGGGCTTGGCGGCGTATTGGGCGTAGGTTGCGGCCACCAGCGCCCCCGAACTACCAACACCGTATCCTTGGGGGATACTGGAATCGAAGTGCATCCCCTTTTCAAGATCGGCCAGCATCCGCTCTGTATCGATGGCCACTGTAAGGTGGCCTGCGCTACGGCTTTCATGCAAGTGAAGCGCGTATGCCTTGAGTTTTTGGTTGCTGTCTTTCGCCGACTCACTTTCTACTTGCTCAAAGGAAAAGCGGGCTTTATAGTCGTCGTAGGGAATAGAAAGCCCTTGGGCATCTTCAATGATGCCATACTCCCCAAACAACAAAATTTTAGCGTAGTAGAGTGAGTTTTTGATCATAAGAAGGGATTAATGGGCCGAGGTCCTGTTCCCACAGAATCACAAATATACGCCTGATTTTCGCAATAATGCATTAGGCTATTGTTAATGAGTGACATGACCTCGGTTTCGTGTTGTGCGGGATACAATAGATGCAGGTTGGCGCCCGCATCTAAGGTATAATGCACGGGAACCCCATTTTGTTTGCGAAATGCCTGAATTTCGCGAATGGCGGCCAGTGTATTGGGCATCATCAGCATAAACGAGGGCTCAGAAGCCATCATGAGTGCATGAAGGGTGAGGGCCTCCGACTCCACCAATAGGCCAAATTCCGTTAAATCGCCTGACGCCAAAATCGACAACAGCCGCGGGATGCGCTCGTTTGCCTGTCTGTATCGGGCATCCGCATAGGGGTTACCCTCCATCAGTTTATGCCCGGCGGTGCTCCCGGTTTGCTTGACTCCTTTGTGAATGAGCAGGATGGTGTCGCGGTAATCGGTGAACACGGGGTGAATGGCCGATTGGTGGGCGATGGCATACTCATTTCGGCTTTCGGGCGTGGCGGGGTGCATTCCCCACTGTACCCATCCACCATAGACCGAACGGCAGGCTGACCCCGATCCCAAACGGGCCAAATGGGATGCCCTGTTTAAAAAACGTGCATCGGCTCGGTAGGCCGTCGGTTCGGGATGATGAGCAGCCCGCCCCTGTTCAGCCGTTAGGCGTACATTCTGGTCGATATGTTCGACGCACAGGGCCAAGGCGGCAAAGCCCGATGCTGAGGAGGCGATGCCACTGCTGTGCGGGAAGCTGTTGGTCGACTCAATATCCAACGCATATTCTTTGAGCCATGGGTAGCGGAGTTCCACGCTGTTGAGGAATTTCTCGATTCTGGTCTGAAAACCCAGGTTCTGTTGACCACTCAGTGAAAACTGAACCCCTCCGCCGGCTTGGGGTTTAAAATGGACTTTGGTTTGGGATACACAGGCTTTCAGGCTGAAACTGATGGAGGGGTTGGCTGGCATTTGTTGCCCATATTTTCCCCAGTATTTAATGAGTGCAATGTTGGATGGAGCTTCCCAAGCTACGCTGCCTTCCAGCGCGGGTATTTCCTTTAGGGGATGCGGCTCGGATACGGGATGCGGCTCGGATTGGGGACCGCCAACGGTGCTGAAATCGAATATTTCTTTATTCTCGGAATT
>VGGT01000277.1 GCA_016868485.1 Bacteroidota bacterium | reverse complement strand
CCAGCCCCACTGCTTAAATAAACCCCACAGCATGGGCGTGAGCAGCAAGAAGACCCCAATGATCACCAACAGGAGGGCGGGAATCATGCGAACGGTGCGGACAGGTCGGACGGCAGCATGCGCCAGTGGGGCAATGCTCAACTGCCTCCTTCGCTCAACACCAGGCCATGCTGGTACGAGGCCCACAACCACCGCAACCACTGCGATTGGGCCTTTGGCCATCAAAGCCAAGGCCAGAGCGAGTGTGAACCCAATAAGCGATGGCATTCCCCGATGAAGCATAAACGAATGCCCAAGCCAAAGAGCAAGGCTGGTTAGGCTTAATAAAAGACTATCCGTGCGAAGGTCTACGTTCATCAACAGCATCCCCAAGTTACATGCATAGACCCATCGGGTCGGTCCAACGGATGCTTGTCCCCACAAAAGGCGCGCCCAATTGCCCACAGCCCATAATCCTAAAACGGCAGCCAGCCATGAAAAGAAACGAAAACCGGCTTCAGTCGGCCCGATCAACTTCATGCCCAAAGCCGCTGTCCAGAAAATGAGTGGAGGTTTATCGGGATAGCCCCGCGATTGATAACGTTGTCCGTGTTCGGTGAGTTGGGTGAGGGAGGCTCCATCCAGCATTTCCCGCGCCATCGAGGCGTATTGCGCACTGTCGACCTCCATGATTTCTTGATGAAGTCCGGTCCAGAGAATGGGGAAAAGGGCAGCTCCGAGAAAGATGACCCATCCCCATGGACCAAGCAAAAGACGTATCCGAGTCGGATCTAGGAGGCCCACCGGTATTTGAGGATGCAGTAGATCGCCCGAAATCCGTCGCGCCAATTGATTTTTTTCCCTTCTGCATAAGTCCTGCCGTAGTAGGAAATGCCCACCTCATAAATTCGAATGTTGGGGATGCGGGCAATTCGGGCCGTTACCTCAGGCTCGAACCCAAAACGATTTTCCTTGAGGGGAAGCGATTGAACAACCTCCCGTCGGAACATCTTGTAGCAGGTTTCCATATCGGTGAGGTTGAGGTTGGTGAGCATATTGCTCAAAAAAGTCAGGAACTTGTTGCCTATGGTGTGCCAAAAAAAGAGGACCCTATGGGGTTTGCCCCCCATAAAGCGCGAACCGTACACCACATCCGCAACTCCATTCAGGATCGGAGCCAACAACAATTTGTATTCATTAGGATCGTATTCTAAGTCTGCATCCTGTATGACCACCCAGTCGCCAGTGGCCTTGGATATTCCGGTACGCAATGCCGCCCCTTTGCCCAGATTGCGGGCATGGTGGATGAGCTGTATATTGTGTTCAGGATGTTTTTGGATGTATTCTTCGGCAATTGATCCGGTTTCATCGGTGGATGCGTCATTCACCACCACCGCTTCCAGGCGAATACCCGCTCCAGGTTCAGAAGCGAAGACACGGTCGAGCAGGGCGGTTAGGGTAAGGGCTTCATTGTATGCCGGCACCACTACGCTGAGGAGTCCACCTGAATAGGCCTGGGATAACTGCATGCCGCAAAACTAACCAAAAACCCTTCCTGCTTGCCATCTCATTTGCGCTAAATATTTATGATTTTGGCAGAGGGTTTGGTTGAAAGGGTCACTTATGCCGTTATTTGCATCCCGCAAACCAAAGCCGTTCGATTATGTCAAAGAACCTCGTGATTGTTGAGTCACCCGCCAAAGCAAAGACCATCGCAGGCTATTTGGGCGACGGTTTTGTTGTGAAATCGTCTTATGGCCACATCCGCGATTTGGTAAAAAACGACAAAGCGGTCGATGTAGAACGGGGGTTTTTGCCCCTCTACGAAGTGCCAGCTGATAAAAAAGAACGCGTAAATGAGTTGAAAAAGGCGGCCAAAGCAGCTGATTTGGTCTGGCTCGCCTCCGATGAAGACCGCGAGGGGGAGGCCATTAGTTGGCACCTGCAACAGGTGCTCGAATTGCCCGAAGACAAAGTGCGACGGATAGTTTTCCACGAAATTACGAAGTCTGCTATTCAACATGCCGTTCAAAATCCCAGGAAAATCGACATCGATCTCGTGAATGCCCAACAGGCACGCCGGATTCTTGATCGCCTGGTGGGCTTTGAGCTCTCTCCTGTTCTTTGGAAAAAGGTCAGGCCCAAGCTCTCGGCCGGTCGCGTGCAGTCTGTGGCAGTACGCCTGGTTGCCGAACGGGAACATGAAATCATGAAATTTCAATCATCACCCGCATTTCGGGTAGTGGCCAATCTGAGGGCAACCGACAACAGTCTCTTTGATGCCGAATGGCCTCAGCGACTGTCTACGGTGGAGGCCGCTCATGAACTTTTAAGCAACCTGCAAGGCAAACGCTATGAAGTGGTTTCGGTT
>VGGT01000276.1 GCA_016868485.1 Bacteroidota bacterium | reverse complement strand
CAAAGCAGCGGTGAGCCCATCCTTTTTACCAATGTGTACCTACAAGGCACTACCCTTGGGTCGAGTACGGATGCCAAGGGTTTTTTTATCATCACCCGAATTCCTGCTGGAAATTATAAACTCATGAGTAGTTATTTGGGATACGACACCGCCAGTGTGCAAATTCGCATCAAAGGTGGCGATATCCTCAATGAGAAATTATTCCTTCGAAAATCGAGCCTTAATCTGGGTATGGTGGAAGTGAGTGGAGAAAAAGAAGAGCAGCGTACGACCGTTAAAGTATCCGTGGAAACCGTCACCCCCAAGCAAATCACCCAGATTGTTAGTGTGGGCGGCGAGGCCGATATTGCTCAATACCTACAAGTCCTTCCAGGGGTCGTGTTCACGGGCGACCAGGGCGGACAGCTCTACATCCGCGGTGGATCACCGGTCCAGAATAAAGTCATGCTCGATGGTATGATCCTTTATAACCCATTCCATTCGATCGGTCTATTTTCTGTCTTCGAAACGGATATCATACAAAACGCTGATGTGTACACGGGGGGCTACAATTCCAACCATGGAGGACGAATTTCCGCGGTGATGGACATCACAACGCGCGATGGCAATCAGAAGCGATGGAAGGGGAAAGTCGGTGCTAGTCCATTCTTGGGTCGTGTTTTGATGGAAGGCCCCTTGGGTAAGGCGGGAACGCCCGAGAAGCCGGCCCCAACCCTCATTGTGTCGACGCGCTCTTCGTGGCTCGACCAATCCTCTAAACGGCTCTACACCTATGCCGACAGCAACGGCTTGCCCTTCAGTTTTACAGATTTATATGCAAAAACTACGTTCAGGTCATCGAATGGTAGTAAGTTGAGCCTTTTTGGATTCAACTTCTCCGACAGAGCGAACTTCCGTAATGTTTCAGATTTCGGTTGGGACTCGCGGGGATTGGGTGGCAATTTTGTGCTGATCCCAGAAGGTTCCAACAGTGTTGTGAGCGGTACTGTCGCTTGGTCGGATTACAATTCATTTCAAATTGAGCCCGGTAGGGGTCCTAGAAACAGTGGTATTTCGGGTTTCAACGGCACGATAAACATTGCCCAGTACCTGCAACGCGACGAGATCAATTTCGGATTCGATTTAGTCGGGTTTGGCACCCGTTTCAATTTTACCAATCCGAGTGGAATTATTCTCAACCAGAATGAAAACACCACTGAACTAGCAGGTTATGTTAAATACAAGCTACTCACCGATAAATTGGTCATGGAGCCTGGGTTGAGGGGTCATTATTATGCTTCGCTTGGGGAATTTTCTATTGAGCCTAGGTTGGGGTTAAAATACAATCTAACGCCTGCGGTCAGACTAAAATTTGCTGGGGGTTGGTATAGCCAAAATTTAATTAGCGCGGTTTCTGATCGAGATGTGGTGAATTTATTTTTCGGTTTCTTGTCGGGGCCCGACAATTTGCCCAAGACTTTTGATGGGGCGCGTGTACAATCGAAACTACAAAAGGCCCGACATGCTATTGTTGGTACCGAAATCGATTTAGGCAAGCATGTCGAATTGAATATTGAGTCGTACATCAAGAATTTTGATCAGCTCACCAACATCAACCGCGATAAAATATATGAAGACATCAGCGAGTTTGAACAGAAGCCTGACTTTTTAAAGAAAGACTTCATTATTGAGCGCGGACAAGCCTATGGATTTGACTTTAGGTTAAAATACGACCGCAGGCAATATTATATTTGGGCTACTTATTCGTGGACTTATGTCGATCGTTTCGATGGACAGCGAACGTACTTTCCATCTTTTGATCGCCGTCACAACATCAACCTGGTTGGAACATACAAATTTGGCAGCGATCGCAGTTGGGAGTTGAGTACACGTTGGAACTATGGTTCAGGTTTCCCATTCACCCAGACCCAGGGTTTTTATCCGAACATCAGTTTGAACGGTGGAATTAACAGCGATTACCTCGCTCAAAATGGTGATCTTGGTGTTGTGTATGCCGGATTCAATCAAGCCCGTCTGCCATCCTACCATCGTTTAGATGCCTCGCTGAGATATACCTATGCTGTGAGTGATCGCTCGGAGCTGGATTTCAATTTCAGCGTAAGTAATGTGTATGATCGACGCAATATCTTTTATTTCGACCGGGTGCGCTTTTCTCGGGTCAATCAGTTGCCCATTCTTCCGAGCTTCGGCCTTACTTGGAACTTTTAGTCGCTGATTTTAGTTTTTATAATTTTTGTTCAGTTCCTTCGTTAAGCGAGGGTCTTCGGTATGATGGACATGCCTTTTAAACTATGATGCCAGAACGCAGCGCAGTTTTTTATCTATTTTTCACTATTGGTTTCATTGTCGCAT
>VGGT01000275.1 GCA_016868485.1 Bacteroidota bacterium | reverse complement strand
ACAGCCCAAGCGCATGCCTCCTTTGCCTGTTGATGAGCCTCAGCACCCTCTCCCCAACTGCCGCCCAGGTCGATCCCTACGGTGTTTACCTCGGCAAAGGCGAAAAAACCGATGGCTCGAAGAACCAAAATGGCACATTCAAAGACCAATTCATGCAAGAGCTCGGCAGTGCGGTCTACTTTATGATTCCCCAAGGGGCCGGCGCCCTCTATGAAATTAGCCTTCCCGGCATTTGCTACAGCCTGAGATACCCTTGGCATGTCCGGGGCGATGATTTCAGCGTCAGCACAGGTACCTACGGCACGGTCGGACTCAACATTTCGAACCTAGGTAGCTATTTTATGCTTCAGCTGCCGCTCCTCACCGAAGTGAACCTCGGAAGAGGAAGCACCCTTCAAAACCCCCGAAATTTGGGTGTTTCTGCCGGACTCGGACCCGAACTCACCACCTTGAGTGGCCTCAACATCACCCAAGTGAACCTGACCTACTCGCTCGCCCTGCGTTTTCGCCTTGCCGGACGCCCTGTTTACCTACGCTACGGCTCATCGATCGGCAGCATCGGACGGGGCGATTACCAAGTCTACAGCCTAAGTCTGGGCAATAGCTTCTTCTAAAGCTTCTTCTAACCCACGATCTGCCCCTTGAAACTCAGCGTCGTACTGGTCAATTATAAGGTACCCCTGTTCCTCCACCAGGCCTTGTTGTCGCTCCGCCGCGCCCTGCAAGGCATAGAGGCCGAGGTGTGGGTGGTCGACAACGCATCGGGCGACAACAGCATCGAGCGGGTCAAGCACTTCTTCCCTGAGGTGCGCCTCATAGCCAACCCCGAAAATGTCGGTTTTTCGCGCGCCAACAACCAAGCCATGCGCGAAAGCAGTGCCGAGTACATCCTCCTCCTCAATCCCGATACCCTCCTACCCGAGGACAGCATCCACCGAAGCCTCGAATTTATGGATCGGCATCCACAGGCGGGTGGATTGGGCATACGCATGCTCGACGGAAGCGGGCGGTTTCTTCCCGAGTCGAAGCGCGACCTGCCCACCCCACTCGTGGCGCTCTGGAAACTGATCGGACTCAGCGCGGTCTTTCCCCGAAGCCGACGCTTCGGCCGCTACCACCTCGGGTACCTCAGCGCGCAACAAAACCACCCTGTTCATGTGCTGTGCGGCGCCTTTATGCTGATGCGCCGAAGTGTGCTGCAGGAAGTGGGGCTACTCGACGAGCGCTACTTCATGTATGGAGAGGACATTGATTTGAGCCACCGCATTCGTTTAGCGGGCTACGAAAACTGGTACTTCAGCGAAACGCCCATACTCCACTACAAAGGCGAAAGCACCCAAAAGCAGTCGATGCGCTACGTGCGTTTGTTCTACCAGGCGATGGCCCTTTTTGCCCGTCAGCATTTCTCGCCCCAAGGCGCCCGTTTGTTGGGGTGGCTGTTGTATGTGGGCATCGGCATCCGCGCGATGGCCGCCCTGCTTCGCCGCTGGTCGCGCCGTGCCCTGCACCCCGTTCTCGACGCGGGCCTCTTGTATGGGGTGATGGTTGGGCTCACCCATTGGTGGCAAACCTACATCAAGGCCGACGAAGGCGTGGTCTATCCGCCGATATTTCTTCAGTGGATCCTTCCCAGCTATGTTCTCCTTTGGATTGGTGGCCTCTACCTCAGTGGAACCTACGAGCGCCCCTACCGCTCGGGGCGGTTGGTGGGTGGACTTCTGGCCGGGAGCATCGCCATCGCCGGGCTATATGCATTTTTGCCCGTAGAGCTTCGGTTTTCGCGGGGTCTCATCCTGGCAGGCACCTTGTGCAACCTGTTGTTCGCTGCGGGCCTACACGGAGCCCTGGAACGTTTTTCGGGACACACCAAACTGCGTCGTTCCCACCGGAACGTTCCCCATCTGCTTATTGCGGGAGAAAAAGCAGCTGTCGACCGCACGCGGGCTTTGTTGCAGGCTGTAGGCGTTCCCCACCACTACCTTGGCTATGTGGCGCCGACCGCTCAACCCTTCAACCCATCAGAAGAGAACATCCTAAACCCACACCATTCACCGGAGAAGACCCTGGCAAGCCTAAAAAACCCGTCTGAGGAAGCCCGGGCGGGCGAATCGGTCGACCGCGACTGCCTGGGCAGCGACACGCAACTGCGCGCCATTTGCGATGTCCTGGAAGCCGATGAACTCATTTTATGCGGCGACACCTACACCAACAAACAAATGATCACCTGGATTGAGGCGCTCGGAAGCATGATCCCCTCGATCAAAATCCTACCCGATGGAGCCGACTTCATCATGGGAAGCAGTTCGGTCGACCACCCCGGCACCATCTACAGCAGCCATCCCGAAATGCGCATTACCCGAGCTGATCAGCAGCGCAAAAAGCGGCTCTTCGATCTACTTGTGGCCCTTGCCTTGTTGCTTCTTTGGCCCCTATTGGGGTGGTGGCACTACCCCCAAACACTGCGCAGC
>VGGT01000274.1 GCA_016868485.1 Bacteroidota bacterium | reverse complement strand
ATAGGGTTTAGGATGATGCTTGCGCTGCTGTCGCCCGTGCTCCAAATAGTTCCTGATGCCCTGCGTGCGGTGAGGGTGACGGGTGTGCCGCGGCAAACATCCAGATTATTGAGCCATGGTAAGGCCAGGGCGGGAAAGACCTCATAGGTCATTTCCCCGGCATATGGACACCCTTGATGGGTTGCCTGATAGTGAACCGTTCTCAGGCCTGGCGATGAGTCAACCTGAAGCAATTGCCCCTGTACCCCTGCCCCACTGAAGATCCCGCCTGGCGGCCAAGCGCTCAATACGACCGGAGCATCCCCCACAAACAAACACGGAATGGGGGTTAACTGAGCAGGCAATGGACCTTGCACTACCGCTCCGTTTTCGGTGCTCATTCGAAGTCGTTGCTGGTAGGGCGACCAGGCGTTGGTGCCTTGGGCGGAGGTGTCCCATTCTAAAAGACTGCTTCCGGTTACTTGAAACCTGAGCCTCAGTAATTCTACCGATCCCAACTGCAGCGGTTGAGATCCATACCAGTTTAAGGCGATAGCACCCGGTTGTTGGATCAGTTGACCTCCTGCTACCAAGGAGGGATGCAGGTAATCGTTAGACACGAACTGAATGCTATCAGGATTGAACGTAAAACGAAGAGAAAAAGCGGCTACTTGGGTAAAGGAATCTACATGCTGAGAAAAGACATATTGCCCGGTGGTGCAGGCCAATACCTGAGGAAGGAAAAACCGAATGACTGGCGCGCGCGATTCTACACGTAGGTCTACCGATGAGGTTGTATCGTTGCGACCGCATGCACCGAAGGCTATTAACCGAAAACGTGCATTGTTTAGGCTATCCGGTGCGGCATTCATACGCAACATAGCTGTGTGGGTTCCGGTATAAGCCCCTGTATCCACAAGACTCCTCCAAGTCGTTCCGGTTCGGATTTGCCAACGAAAGCTTGTGGAATTGTTGCATACCGCAACAAATGCAACGGAATCGCCCGAACCCACAGAGGCGGAGACTGGCTCTTGTAGCACCTGAGCGGGTTGTGAGGGAACAACAATTTGTCCATTTATATGAACCAACCTGTGCACCCAACTCGTATTGGGATCGATGTACTGCAACCCGACTGTACCGGGGTCCGGAATCAGCCAGGTCAAGGGGAGCGTACCTGAAATCAATGGCCGAACAACCAAAACGAGCATCGTGTCGCCCGCGGCCGAAAGGACGGGCAGCGAAGTCGTCTTTCGAATTTTAACGGTATCGCCTTGGACTGAGAGTGTCAACCCCGACATTCGGGCGCTCCATTGAACCAGTTGCAGGGCTGTTGCCGGCACAATAAGGTCCAACGCAATTCGGCCGACATTTTGCCAAGCACTAACCCGCACCGCTACAACGGTATTGACCCCCACACACGATGTCATGGATGGTAACTGAACGGTTACGGGTAACTGCTGGGGAAATACCTGCAATTCAGCCGGATTGCTGCTCGCTTCTGCCAAACAACCGCGACAGGTGTAGCGATAGAATCTGTTGCTGTCTCCGCCCTGTGGAACAACCCGCAGATTGGACAGGAACGGGCTGGACAGGAACGGGTTGGAATGGAAGGAATCGGGCTGAACATCCAACCATACACCTGTACCCACACGCATCTGCCACCTACAGGCGACAGCTGAAGATGATGCCGAACTGAAAATCCCGGTATCACCCACGCCAATATATTGAGGCAAGGGGTTCTGACTAAAATATGGGGTATCGGAAATCGGTTGGATGTGGATACTTACCAGACTATCACATCCCAATATACTCTGAAAAGTCAAACCATATAAACCTGGAGCAAGGTAGTTATTGCCTGCTATTTGGATGGTATCTCCCGGACACCACGGATATGTAAGCAAGGTATCCACGCGACAAGGCGGGCAAATCTTGTTGGATTCAGCAAAAACCAGTTGAGGACAAAACAAAATCAGCCCTGAAAAAAAGCCATATAAAAGTAGAGGCGCATTGAATTGCGCCCCCACTTTATTAAGACGGTATTTGAACATCCGCCGAAAAAATGAAAAAACTATCGGCGAATCATCAATTTGGTCGACTTAGTCTGTGTACCTGCATGTCCATCGAAACGAACATGCAGCATATACACACCGTCGGCCACACCTTCAGCATTCCACGACAAACTATGCTTACCAGAACTCATTGATAATCTATCTGATTGGTAGATGGTTTTACCTGTATAATCAGAAATCATAAACTGAACAGCGCCATCCTCAGGCAATTGGTAGATGATTTCTGTGGCGGTTGAAAATGGATTCGGGAAGTTAAACAAATCCAATTCCAAGCCATTCGACGGAGAAAACAGAGGAACTTGAACCCGCAGCATAGCATAAGGAGTCGCCTCGTAATCCGTTGCTTGAGCGAATCCAACCACCGTCATTGCCTCATCAATGCCCCTGATATCTTGCTCAAAGGCTACCTCAAACAAGCCAGAACCATCAGCTGCGGT
>VGGT01000273.1 GCA_016868485.1 Bacteroidota bacterium | reverse complement strand
TCAACCAGTCGATTTGTGCACCGAACAGCTACTTGTTCAATGGGCAGAGCTACAGCACATCGGGTACGTACACGGCAACGCTTACGAATGCCGCGGGTTGTGACAGCGTAATCACGCTGAACCTGACGGTGAATCAAAGTTTGGGGGACTCGGTTGCATCTGTGAATGTTGGCATCGTTCAGGCTACACCTGGGTCAATAGTATCGGTACCGGTAGTAGCTCAATCCTTGGTGGATGTATCGAGTTTCCAGTTTGGGTTATACTTCGATGCAGGAGTACTAACCTACCAGAATGTACGTTCGGGCAATTCGCTGGCAAATCAGGTTGTTTTACCAGCCCTAACCGGCAACCGGGTGGATGTGGCGTATATTGACTTTTCCGGCAGTGGTTTCTCCGCTTGCGGTGATACTATTTTGTGGTTGGACTTTACATATTCCGTACAGGGTGGAATATCCCCATTGGTTTGGGATTTGTCATTCACGCAAGTGAGTGGACTTTCGGGGAATACAATAGCAGATTTGCGTTTGAGAGATGGTATGGTATATGGTACTCCAGTAACTACTCCTGTTCCTTCCACCAACGGCAACCAAAGTGTGTGTGAATTCTCAGATGCTGCATTTGTGGTCAATGGTATAGGCATCACCACCTATCAGTGGATGGTGAGCACAGATGGGGGCAGCAGTTTTGTGAGCCTTGTAAACGGCAATGGCATTGCCGGTGCCCAATCCGATTCTTTGGTATTGACATCTGTTCTCTCGGGAATGAATGGTAACATTTACATGTGCCGTGTAAACGGAACGGGTGGGTCTGTGGCCTCATTGGTTCAGCGTCTTGATGTCCGCCCATTGACGACTATTGTTGTGCAGTTGTCAGTGAGTCCCTCTGGCGTGCAGTGTGCTGGTACTTCTGTGACCTACTCCGTTCAGAACATGACTGTAACAACACCTGCATACCGATGGTTGGTGAATGGTGCATTGGTTGGAACGGGGACTAGCCTTGTTCGTGCTGATTTGGCGCAGGGAGACGTAGTGGCGGTAGAAATTAATTCTTCCATGGAGTGTATTGTTGCAAGCGCAAGTGTGGTGGCTCAGGTATCAGCTTTGCCTGAGTTACAGATGGTAACTGGAGGCGGTTCTTATTGCCCAGGTACTGGCGGCGTTTCAATTGCATTGTCGGGTTCACAGGCAGGGGTTCGTTACTATCTTCTAAACAATGGCATGAACACAGGGGATACGCTTATGGGTACAGGCGTGGCATTGTCTTTCAACGGGGTAATACCAGTGGGTTATTACACCGTGAGAGCCGTCAATTCAAATGGATGCTTACAGACAATGTCTGGAGTCGTCAGTGTGTCTGTGTTGAGCGGTGTTCAAGCGACTGTAACGTCTGATACGTTTGTATACGCAGGTGGCAGTGTTCAGTTGCAGGCATCGGGTGGAGCAACTTATCATTGGTTGCCCTCGGCAGGCCTCAGTTCGGTTTCATTGGCTAACCCTGTTGCTAGTCCCGCCGCTTCAACCCTCTACAGTGTCATTGTCACAAACGTATTCGGCTGTTCGGACACGCTCGAGGTGCGTGTGGACGTGATTCCTTTGCCTGAAGTCAATGCTGGAGCTGATATGTCGGTTTGCATTAATAGTGGACTGGTTAGCCTTACGGGCACGCCTTCCGGTGGAGTTTGGACGGGTCAGGGTATCGCAACGGGCACAACGCAGTTTGACCCACAGTCGGCTGGTGTAGGTATCTGGCCAGTGGTTTATGGGGTGAATTTCTCCGGAGTTTTGGTTACAGACACCCTATTGATTCAAGTTGCGCCTGTAAGTAGCATGACACTGGTGATTGTATTGTGCCAGCCGAACACCTATCAGGTAGGTACGAGTGTTTATTACCAGACGGGATTGTATTCAGATACGTTAATCAACCAGTTTGGATGTGATAGTGTGGTGAGCTTGAATCTCACGGTGAATCCTGTTTCAACAAGTACGGTGAATGCCCAAATTTGTTCATCATCGACCTACACGCTAGGCACACAGACGTTTGACTCTGCGGGCGTCTATCAAATCGTACTTGCGAATGGACAGGGTTGCGACAGCGTGATCACGCTGAACCTTTCAGTGATCCAGCCGAGTTCCTCGACCATCAACCAGTCGATTTGCGCACCGAACAGCTACTTGTTCAATGGGCAGAGCTACAGCACATCGGGCACGTACACGGCAACGCTTACGAATGCCGCGGGTTGTGACAGTGTGGTCACCTTGAACCTGACAGTGAACCAACAAGTTCTTTTTGCAATATCTTTAAATGGCACAACCTATGGTGCTCAATCGGGCGGGCACACGATTCCGGCCTGCAGCAACAACAACTACAGCTTTACCTTGGCGGGCATATCTGCGGGTACACTTCCACTGGTGGGCACTGTAAGGGTATGGGACGGAGCGATTGGCACGGGCACACCCGGGCCGATCTTTACGGGTACGATCAACAACATTGGTGATC
>VGGT01000272.1 GCA_016868485.1 Bacteroidota bacterium | reverse complement strand
CGACTACACCGAAGGCAAACAGAATTTACGGGATGCGTTCCCCAACAATATTGATCTGGACTCCATCATTCAGGCAGCCCATCTTCAGAAGGAGCGAGATTCAGCCTTGCGCAGGGGGGTTTCGGATCGCATCCATGAGTTGTATTCTTGTATCGATCAGCCCAATATCGACCACAAACAACTGGCACGCTTAGGACATGAAAATACCCGTTTCGTTGTCACGGCCCACCAGCCCATACTGCTGGGTGGTCCGCTATATGTGTTTTACAAGTTGAGCAGTGTCGTGGCGCTGGCCAAGCGGCTCAACGAACACCCGAATAGGAAGGATCTTCACTTTATTCCGCTGTATTGGGTGGGTGATGAAGACCACGACATTGAGGAAATTGGTCATTGTCATGTTTTGGGTAAGAAAATTAGTTGGATGCCGAAACAAGGTGGGGCCACGGGTCGGATGTTGATTGAAGATGCCGAGGAGTTTTTATCTCCCCTGGAGGCCATTTTGGGCCATCGGCCGGAGTCGGACCGATGGATGCGATTGGCGCGTGACTGCTACCGCAACGGAATCACGCTTTTGGAGGCGACGGTGCGCTGGACTGACGCTCTTTTTGGTTCGGCTGGTTTGGTCGCCTTTTCTGGAGATGATCCTCGATTAAAAAATATGGCCTTGCATTTGTGGGAGAAAGAAATCAATCAGCGGTTTTCGGGGGATGCAGCGGTAAGGGGCGGTGATCAACTGGTAGAAATGGGGTATCACGCGCAAATTTCACCGAGATCGGTGAACCTTTTTTGGCTGAAAGAGGAAAGTCGTTCGCGCTTGGTGCGTTTAGAAGATGGTGGATGGCAAGCTGGCGAGCAAGTTTGGGCCAATGACCAGGCCATGATTCATCAAATCCATGCTGATCCGGGCATGATCAGCCCGAATGTGGTGCTCAGGCCTTTGTATCAAGAATTTCTACTTCAATCTGCGGCCTTCATTGGCGGTCCTGCAGAGCTTGCTTACTGGCTTCAGCTTTACCCAGTCTTTCAAGAGGCGGTCGTAGACTTCCCCTCCATACTTCCGCGTGCATCGATTATGCTGATGGATGCAGCGATGTGTAAGCGTTGGGATCAGTTGGCGTTAACAGATGATTTGTTTTTTCAGTCAAAAGAAGACTGGGTTCGTTATTATTTAAATCAGCAGTCAGAAAGCAGACTATCCGATTTTGAGTTGATCGACAAGATCCGTCAGGGTTATTTGCAGTTGTCGCAGGAGGCAGCAATGATAGACCCGAGTTTGAAGTCTTTTGTTTTGGCTGAGCTCACCAAAGCGGAGAAGTCGGTCGAGTCTATTGCCCATCGGGTATTGAAAGCCCGAAAGCAGAAAAGTGAGGTCCAAATTAATCGTTTGCATCAATTGCATGATCGGTTGTTTCCCGACGATACGCTACAAGAACGACACGATAATTTTTTGGGTTGGGTAGCGTCCGATCCAAACCTTGAACTCTTCGATTATTGCCTGCGCCACCTAGATTACCCCGCTCAATATTTTTCAATTGTACGCCTTAGCGTTTAATTCAACACGTGCTGCCAAATGTCGTTGCCAAAGGCGAAGACCATCAGGAGCAACACAATGGCCATACCCACATACTGAGCGCCAATGAGCACTTTCTCGGGTACAGGACGTCGAATAACCATTTCGATCAACAGAAACAGCACATGACCACCGTCCAATGCCGGTATGGGCAACAGATTCATAAAAGCAAGAATCATAGAAAGCAAGGCCGTGGTCATCCAGAAGCGATACCAGATCCATTCACCCCCGTACATTTTCTTGGCAATGGCTATCGGCCCCCCGAGCGATTTTTCGACCGGGATTTCTCCACTGAATACCTTCCCAAAGCCCCGTACATTGTCGGCAATGGTCGACCAGGCCAGGGCAGCCCCTGCCGGGATGCTTTGCGCTAAACTGAATTCCTGACGGGCCGTCGTGAGCTGCTCCAATTCCGGATAGATACCGATCGTGCCCTGTTCACTGACGGTCAAATCCGATTGCATTGTTTCGCCCTCACGCACGTATTGAATCGGTACTGTTTTGGATGCGCGTGCCTTGAGTATCTCCTGAAGCTGATCGAAAAAAAGGATGGGCATTCCATCGATGCTGATTATGCTATCGCCTGCTTCCAGACCGGCAGCCTCAGCCGGCATGCCCTGAACTATTTCTCCCAAACGAAATCGATGGCGTGGTGCGAGAAAAGACAGACCATTTTCTGCTTCTAACAACTTGCCGGCCATGTTGGCAGGAAGTTGAATCAAACAAGACTTTCCATCTCTCATCACTTGAATCTGGTTGTCTTCACCCAGAAAAACATCCATAGCCATAACCTCATCGAACCGTTCTACTTTCTTCCCATTCAGCGCGATGATTCGATCACCTGGTTGAAAGCCTACCTCCCGGGCAATGGGTCCAACAGCGACACCATGGGTAAGGGCCTGATTAGGCAGATATTCCTGCCCGTAGAACCAAAAAATACCT
>VGGT01000271.1 GCA_016868485.1 Bacteroidota bacterium | reverse complement strand
TGGCGCACTCCACCGCAAATTGTTCCATGCCCTTCAGTTTCGCGGTGGCTTCATCCATGCCCGAAGCCATAAGTTCATTTTGCAGATCCTCGATGTCCTGTCCGGCCCGATACAAGGCCGAATCGGCCCCATAGGCCAACATCGACATATCCGCAAACTTCTGCTGAATAGCCCCATAATTGGCGATGGATTGGCCAAATTGCTTGCGTTCATTGGCATATGCAGCGGCAAAACCGATCACTTTAAAACAAGCACCCAACACCGCGGCACCCAACTTAATGCGACCAGCATTGAGGACATTCACCGCGATCTTAAATCCCCCATCACGAGGCCCGAGCATTTGGTCGACTGGAACCGCCACCTTATCGTAGAATACCTGCCGGGTTGAAGAAGATCGAATTCCTAGTTTATGCTCCTCTTGGTTGAGGGTAAGTCCAGTGACCTCATCCTTATGAAAAATGAAACCCGTTAGGTTCTTATCGTTCTCAATGCGCGCAAAAACAATAAATACATCGGCAAAACCAGCGTTACTGATCCAAATTTTCTGTCCTGTTATTTCATAATGAGTGCCCGCTGCATTCAGAACCGCTTGTGTCTTACCCGAATTGGCATCGCTGCCTGCATTGGGCTCGGTCAGATTATAGCACGCAATCCACTCCCCGCTGGCCACCTTAGGCAGAAATTTCTGCAAAATGTACTCACTTCCGTAGTATTGAATAGGGAGTGTTCCTATGCCCGTATGAGCGCCAAATGCTGTGGCCAATGAACCCGTTAAGCTACTGATTTCCTCACAAACGAGCATAGACGTGTTGAAACCCATGCCCAAACCCCCGTAGGCCTGGGGCACACTGATCGACAACAACCCCAGTTCACCGGCTTTCTTCATGAGCGATTCCACCAAAGGATAGTCGTTCGCTTCGAACTTTGCCAGGTGAGGCTCTACTTCAGCTTTCATGAAATCTCGGGTGGCTTGAAGCATCATCAGCTGTTCCTCCGAAAAATCCTCACGAATGAAAATTTCAGAAGGGGAGTGGGTACTCACCAGAAATGAGCCGCCGACGCGACTGCTTTTGGGTGATGAATGGGGATCTCTTTTGGCATCCATGGTATAAAGGTTTATGATAATCGCTCAAATACGCCAGCCACGCCTTGTCCGCCGCCTACACAGGCGCTCACGAGCCCGTAGCGTTGGTTGCGCCGCCGCATTTCATTCAATAATTGTATGCTCAATTTAGCGCCGGAACACCCCAATGGATGCCCAAGTGCAATGGCCCCACCGTTCAGATTGATGCGGCTCTGATCGAGGTCAAGCGTTCGGATTACACCCAAAGCCTGGGCTGCAAACGCCTCATTTAGCTCAATTTGCTCGATATCCTGCTGACGCAAACCTGCTTGTTTGAGCGCAAGCGGAATGGCAGCCACCGGCCCCATGCCCATCAATCGGGGTTCAACACCCCGAGTAGCATAGGCCATTAATCGGGCGATTGGTTCGCGCTTCAGCTCATTGACCATCCGCTCCGACATGAGCACCACAAAAGCCGCTCCATCCGAGGTTTGCGATGAATTTCCAGCCGTCACTGTTCCACCCTGCGCAAATGCAGGTTTCAGGCGAGCCAAAGCTTCGGCCGTGGTATCCTTACGAGGGCCTTCATCGGTATCCACCACCCAACTGCGTCGATTTTTTCGGCCAAGCTCGTCGACATAGACCTCCTCAACCTCAATGGGCACAATTTCCGCTTGAAACCGCCCAGATTGAATGGCATCAATGGCTTTGCGGTGCGATTCCAAAGCAAATTGATCCTGCTCATCGCGGCCGATTCCATATTCACGCGCAACCTCCTCCGCCGTCAGCCCCATACTGGTGTAGTAATCGGCATGAGAAGATGCGATATCGTAGTTTAACGCTGTTTTCCAACCCATCACAGGCACCAGGCTCATCGATTCGGTCCCCCCTGCAATGATGCAGTCTGCCTGACCAGCCTGTATGCGTGCCGAAGCAATAGCAATCGCTTCTAATCCAGATCCACAATAACGGTTAATGATCATGCCCGGCACTTCACGGGGCAGGGAGAGCAAAGCGATCATTCGACCCATCTGCATTCCTTGCTCAGCCTCCGGTACGGCATTGCCAACAATTAGATCATCGACCCGTGCGGGGTCGAGCTCCGGCATTTCAGCAAGGAGATGCTTGATTACCCGAGATGCGAGGTCATCGGGTCGCATAAATCTAAATCCTCCTTTATTGGCCTTGCCAACAGCGGTTCGGAATCCGGATACTATATAGGCATTCATAGACATTTGGTTTCTTGGCAGTTAGTTACGAGGCGATTGGTTTCGGAGCGGTTAGTTTCGGAGCGGTTTACCCGTTTTGAGTACCGATTGAATCCGCTCTAAGGTCTTTTTCTCTCCCAAAAGCGAAAGGAAGGCTTCGCGTTCCAGATCGAGCAAATACTGCTCCGAAACAGCTTGAGGTTGCGACAAATCTCCCCCGCACAGCACGTAGGCCAGTTTAGT
>VGGT01000270.1 GCA_016868485.1 Bacteroidota bacterium | reverse complement strand
TAGATCTATGGTTTAGACATCAACCAAAATCAAATGAGGCGTATCCTGTACGTCGATAATCTGATCTAAACTTAATTTCAATTTGCATTTCACTCCAAGTTGCATTTCACTTCATGTTGCTTGTGCAGATAAAGAACGAGTAATGCCAGCATGAAGGATAAGGAGGGATAACCCTCATTATCACTCCGGGATGGAATTCAACTGTTTAAGGCTGCCCTTGGTTCGAGAAGGGCTTTGCTGTGCATATAGTCATCGAAATCCATGAGTTTATCGAGGTACCCCTTGCTTCCTATTTCGATGACCCGATTCGCAACAGTCTGGGCCAAAGTGTGGTCATGGGTGGTGAAGAGAACGGTGCCTTTATATTCTTTTAGACCATTGTTCAGCGCGGTGATCGATTCCAGATCGAGGTGGTTGGTGGGCTCATCCATGAGCAAAACATTGGCCTGTTGCAGCATCATTCGGCTGAACATACAACGCATTTTTTCGCCTCCACTCAGAACCGTGCAGGATTTGAGTACCTCTTCACCCGAAAAGAGCATTTTACCCAAAAATCCTCGGATAAATTGTTCGTCCTTTTCGCCGGGTGAATACTCCCGGAGCCAGTCTACCAAATTCAGGTTTTTGCCCTCGAAATAGGCTGTGTTGTCGGCTGGTAAATAAGCTTTGTGCACCGTTACGCCCCAGCGCACATCCCCCGTTGTTGCTTGCAGTTCGCCCGCAAGTATGCGGTAGAGGGCAGTTACGGCCAAGCTGTTGCGCGATAAAATGCAGATTTTATCGCCCCGGTTAACCTGGAAGTTGAGACCGGAGAACAAGATCGTTCCATCAATCGATGCGGAGAGGTTGCTGACCTCCAGAATTTGGTCGCCCGCATCGCGTAACATCTGATTGAACAGGATGGCCGGGTACTTTCGGTTGGAGGGCTTGATTTCTTCCAGGTTAATTTTATCCAATGCCTTTTTGCGGCTGGTTGCTTGTTTCGATTTGGAAGCGTTGGCACTGAATCGGCTGATGAACTCCTGTAGCTCACGCACCTTATCCTCCAGCTTCTTATTCTGATCGGCCTTTTGCCGCATGGCGAGTTGACTCGATTCGTACCAAAAGCTGTAATTACCCGAGTAGATGTTCATTTTCCCAAAATCTACATCCACCACATGCGTGCACACCGCATCAAGGAAGTGACGGTCGTGACTCACCACCAAGGTCACGTGTGGATAGTCGGCCAAGAAATTCTCCAACCAATCAATTGTTTCTAAATCGAGGTCATTGGTGGGCTCATCGAGTAACAAAATATCCGGATTGCCGTAAAGGGCCTGGGCCAGCAGCACGCGTACTTTCTGTCGGCTATCGAGTTCACGCAGGAGTCGATGGTGTACCTCTTCCGGGATTTGAAGGCTGCTCAATAAACTGGCGGCATCACTTTCTGCATTCCATCCGTTCATCTCGGCAAATCGCTGTTCGAGTTCGCCTGCCTTAATGCCGTCTTCATCACTAAAATCAGCTTTTGCGTAGAGCGCATCTTTTTCTTTCATGAGATCATAGAGTTCTTTGTGTCCCATGATCACGGTTTCCAAAACCGGAAAGTCATCGTATGCATAGTGGTTCTGCTGCAGCACAGCCATTCGTTCGCCGGGTGTGATCGATACATGTCCGGAGCTGGCTTCTTGCTGTCCGGACAGAATTTTTAAGAAAGTCGATTTCCCCGCCCCGTTGGCTCCAATGATACCGTAGCAATTTCCTTGGGTAAATTTGAGGTTGACATCCTCAAACAACACCCGCTTTCCAAATTTTAGGGTTACCCCCGACACCTGCAACATGACTTCGAATTTTGGTGCAAATATCCGGATTTTGAGGCGTTTTTTCCGTTTGTCCCCCTTATTTCTTATCTTTGCACTTCTTCAGGAAATGGCATTGAAAAACACAGCTGTTTGGGTTTGGTTGCTTCTTCTCCCTGGTCTCTTGGGGTCATGGGGTGGGTGGGTCCAGACCCCATTGTTTAATCAGTACGATTTATGTTCTGATCAACACAGGAATGGACATGCCCAAGGGGTTGGCACCCATGAATTGGCGGGGCATCAGGGCCAAGATTCAGAATGCAGCAAGAAAACCAAAGATGCTCATCAGGAATCGGATTCGAAGGAGCCAAATATCCCGGTTCAAAGTCCGCTTTTTCTTTCAGCAGCCCCCTCTGCTTCCCTGAGTGCTGTTGTTTATTTGGGTACAGCCAGTTCGAACACGCTGATCAATTGGTTTTTGAACGAGTTGAATGGTTGTTGCCTTCATGTCTTCAGCGATCATCAATACACCAGTTGGCACATCAGCCAGCTGCTGCAGCGTACATTGCGCCTGCGTACTTGGTTTACCTGTATTATGCCTGCCCAAGCTCCTTGAACAGCCTGGTTTCGACCGACTGGATCAGCCTAACTTCAGGTAATTCGATCAAGTCCAGTTCGACCGACTGGATCAGCCTAATTTCAGGTAATTCGATCAAGTCCAGTTCGACCGACTTGATTAGCCTAACTTCAGGTAATTCGATCAGATT
>VGGT01000269.1 GCA_016868485.1 Bacteroidota bacterium | reverse complement strand
TTACTTGCCGGCGGTTCACCAGCACCGTTTCTCCCAAATCTGCCCGCAGTAGGGCTGTGTCGCGACAAAACACCAGACGTTGTCCGGGTAAAATAGCCGATTCCATGGGGCTAAGCGGAATGGCCGTACTGTAATTTCCCATTTCATCAGACTCAGCCAGGTAAACCCTGCTCAAATCGATGGCCTCATTGCCCAGATGAATCAACTCATAATATGCAACGCCACCGACAGCCGGGCGGTAGTAAATCTCATGGAAGTAGAGCGACGAAGGAGAAGCATGCTTGCCCACCGACAGGGGCCAGGGCACCGCCAAAACCGTAGAATCGCGACAATCGGTCCAGCCTTCCAATCCAAGCCACGAAACACCTGGGTTAGCGGGTACAAGCCAACCGGGAAGGATCCAGTGCATGCGCGGTATTGAACCGGGCGCGATTGGAACCGGCATTCCATCCAAAGTGGCTTGTCCAGGCCGTACCGCTTGCGAAAATTGGAGAAGAATGCTGCGGTCTGCAAGCAGAACGGCATGCAGCAGCTGTGCTTTGGGCGGTGTTTTTGCGCCAAATTCCCCCCAATCAAGGCCATCGATGCTGTTGATTCGCCCGGGAGAGCCCCCATCCGGATCGATAGAGCTCGACCAATTCCAAGAGTCTGGGCAATCCAAATGCCCGTTTCGACGTTCTAGGCTCCATCCCCCTAATTTTTTAATGGGTGATGCATGCCAATCCGTCTGATATGCTAAGGTATCGGCCAGCCAGCCCTCTGGGTGTCTTAAATAGAGTTCATCGCCATCGTTGTTTAATGTAGGCCATGAAGGCAGGGCCAAGGCCGGCGCAATTCCCAACCAGGCCCCATCGGTTCCGGGTGGACACAACACCAGGTAGCCACCGACTGGAATCCTGTAAGCCGGCAGCACCACCGAGCTGCTGCGGTCGCCGTAAACCCAATCGCCCAGCTCTAAGGGGAAGAGGCTCATGTTACGGAGTTCAACATATTCTGTTGGAGGCAAAGGCCCCGATAGAGGAGGCACAAACATGATTTCATTGAAAATGAGGTCACCCCTACTGTTGGGCACGTGCACCCATTCAGCACACGTATCGAGAGGAACACCTCCACTATCGATCAGCATCAAACACAGCCTGAATGAACCCTCATCGGGCAAGGTCATACTCCACCGCAGCTCAATGCTCCTAGCTCCTACAGGTTCGACCTCAGCTGGGATGCCAAAGCCGCTGAGTGCGTATTGTTGCGGCTGCAAGAATAGGCCCGGAGGGAAGCCCTTATTGAATTCGAGTTTGATGACTCCTTGTCGCGCCACCCTGGCCATGAGCAGTTGCGGTCTAAGCGTATCAGGTAGCGCCATGCCGCGCACATCCCAATCATCATACCAATACAGTTGGCTACGGGTACTGCTGAAGACCTGACGGCAGCCGGTAAATAATCCATAACGATGCGTAGCATCGTAGGCAGTACCCTCCAAGTGCCAGTTTAGCCCACTTCCCGTGGTGTCGGTGTACAGCGACCATATGCCGATGGAATCGCGTGTGACCCACACCCGCAGTGGATTGTCGCTGCGGTTCAAAACACCATCACGTCCGTTGATGATACAAGTCCGGGTGCTTCCTGTTTGTCGATATAGACAAACATCATCGGCCGTACTGCCCACACGCACGAAATAGCCGGAAAGGGCGCTGTCGAGACGTGGCGATTGACTCAAAACATATACATCGGCATAATTTGAGCCTGATGGGTTGAAACCAAGGCGCATCCACCACGTCCAATCGGCCTGAAAGATGGCCCTGCTGTGGGTATAGAGCATGGCGCTGCCCGAAGCAGGTGGGGCCACTTGCTGAAGGCGTCCTTGTGGGTCTACCCTAAATTGGGCGGTGTCGCCCAACCAAGCAGGGTCGTTGATCAAATCCCCGTCGCTGTAGTCGTCATAGAATTGCCCATGGGCCTCCACGCTGGCTAAAAAAAGAAGGCAAATCCAAGCAAAAAGTGCCTTCAAATCACAGGAAAGTACATTTTGTCGCATCAGCATAGCGACAACAAAGAAGACAAACGAAATCGTCGTTATTTCGTCGTTTATTGTCTCGTTTTGCGCAATCTGTACATTTTTTCATTTGCTATTTTTGTATCCCAAACAAACCCTGCATAAAGCCAAGTCAAATGAAAGTATGTATTGTTGGAGCAACCGGACTCGTCGGATTCACGATGTTGAAGGTGCTCGAAGAGCGAAATTTCCCGGTTTCCTTCCTGCTTCCAGTGGCCACTGAGCGGTCTATTGGCCGCAATATTCGTTTCAATAAGCAGGAATATCCAGTATGTACCCTGCAAGAAGCCCTAAACGCCAATCCCAGCCTGGTTTTATTTTCAGCCGGTTCGGAACCCTCCTTAGAATGGGGCCCGAAATTTGCAGCACAGGGCGCCTGGGTAATCGATAATTCGTCGGCTTGGCGCATGCAGGCCGGTATTCCACTGGTGGTACCCGAGGTGAATGCCCATGTCATCCAGGAAAATACCCGCTTGATCGCCAACCCCAACTGCAACACCATTCAACTCGTGGTTACCCTCAACCC
>VGGT01000268.1 GCA_016868485.1 Bacteroidota bacterium | reverse complement strand
TCCAAGGAGTAGGCCACTGTGATTGAGCCACTGCTGGGGTTGGGAAATACCGACTGGACACGAACAGGCATTGTTTCTTCCTCAACAGAAACCCGAGAGAAAAAGTGCCCAAATACCGGATTCACGGCTAAACCAATGCCGTTGGTGAACCAGCGTGTTTCTGATGGGGAGTAGATCACAGACGTATAGGGCGGCAAAAAACGCTCGTAGGTGTAGTCATTAAAAACCCGGACATCCTGGACACCTTGGTTGGAAAAAAGCTCAGCGGCGGCGTAGTAGGCACCCGGCTGCAAAATGCGGTTTTGCGGTGCTCCAAACAAGGAGGCGGGCATGAGAATGTTCACAAATCCATTGGCTACATCCTGAGCGGTGAGGGTATACAAATCGCTTTCGATGAGGGAAGCGAAGGAAGTTTGCAGGGCATATTCGGCATTGGCCAAGCCATTGGTGTCGCGAACACTCACAATGATTTGGGACCCGGCGACCGAAGTGCCCAACCGAATTTGAATAGCCGATAAGGTGTCGGATGCAGACAACTCAAACAAACTGGCACAAATGAGACCATCTTCATCGCCCGTAAAGGATGCCGTACCCAAACTGCCAAAGGATGAAACCACCGGTGAAACCACTGAAATGATGGTGTCGCGCACTGCAAAGGGCACCGATACACTGTTATCTGCTGGGTTCTCATCTACGCTGTCCATGTTCAACTCAATATGGAGGGCATAAACACCCGTATCCACCAACAATGCCTGCGGGAAATTGGTGGCCGATACCACCGTATCGCGGCCGCCTGAAACCAAACTGAGTGCGGCCGTGCTGTCGCGCCAGAGGGAATTGGCCGACCCCCGACCCACACGGCTGCGCATGCGAATGCTCGATTGTGCGTTGGATCCAAAATTTTGAATGGCTCCCTCCGTCTGCCATTGGTCGCCTTGTTGGCCCTTCATCAACTGCCCTGTGAAGGTCAGAAAATTGACTGGATTGATGGAATAATTCTCAAGCGCAAGGTCATTGCTGGGCGGCAAACTCAGCTGAATGTCATCGATACACCAGAACCAGTCCCACGCACCCACATAATGGAAACGAATCCACAAATTCGGCTGATTTCCGGCGATCGACGAAATATTAAACCGGAGGGTCGAAGGGTTCGGTATGGTCGTACTCACAGGTACCACGTCCGCGGAATTATAGAGTCTCGTCCATACAGATGAGTCGGTACTGATCTCTATGATATGATCTTCCTGAAAACGGCGGAAAAACTGCTGCACGCTCAACATCACAGCGGGCTGGTTGACCAAGCTTATGCCGACTTTGATGATGAGGTAGTCGTCCTGCGTGCCATTGCGAAAGGAATCCGAATTGATTAGGGCAAAGGGCGCGCCCGAGGCTGAGGCAATGGGCGGGAAATTCTGCGATACCAAGTTGGGTTCCATCGCCGACACCACCTTCCATGAACTACTTGCGGCGGCTCCGGGTCCACGCACCACAGTCATGCCCAGGGTGTTACTGAAATCAAAGCTCCACAGAGGGTTAAGTCGAGCCGATGGATTATTTGACGTCGATGGGTGGTTTGTTTGGGATGGGTCATACAGTACATCGAGCATCGATCGTCCGACCATTTTCTTCTCGTGCTGACCATCATAAGAACGCATCCACTGGGCCCCAGCGGACGAAAACGTGCCAATAAAGAGCAAAATGAGTAGTGTTTTTTTCATTTTAAAAATTTGAACAAATTTAATTAGAAAATTGAATATGGTGATCTTATTTCAGTTAGCAACCAATTCGCTTGAGCGATAAGGGGAACAACAGCAATCGGTTAACATACAAAAGACTTCATCTCATTCAGCCCACCACTTCATAAGATTCGATGGGCGGGCAAACACAAAAGAGGTTACGGTCGCCGTGGGTGTTGTTGACCCGGCCCACCGTCGGCCAAAACTTAGACTCACGCACCCAAGGTAAGGGGAAAACCGCCTTTTCGCGCGGGTAAGGGCGCGACCAGTCGCCCACCAACTCAAATGCGGTATGGGGTGCCTGTTTTAAGACATTCAAATCCCGGTCGTAGATCCCCATTTCAATTTCGCGAATCTCCTCTCGGATGTGCAACATGGCCTCGCAAAAACGATCCAGTTCGGGCTTGTCTTCCGACTCGGTAGGCTCGATCATGATGGTACCCGCCACCGGAAACGAAACTGTAGGTGCATGAAAACCATAATCCATCAAACGCTTGGCCACATCCTCCACCTCAATGCCGGCCGAAGCTTTAAACGGGCGCAAGTCAATGATCATTTCATGGGCACAGTGGCCGCCAGGACCCGTATACAATACAGCATACGAACCCTTCAGTCGCGCCATGATGTAGTTCGCGTTCACAATCGCCAGGCGGGTGGCCTCAGTCAGCCCCGCCCCACCCATCATTCGGGCATAAGCATAGGGGATCGGAAGGATGCCGGCACTGCCCCAAGGCGCACCCGAAACGGGAGTGATGGCTGATTGAGATGGGTTCACCTCAACTAAGGGATGGCTAGGCAAAAAGGGTGCAAGGTGAGCGGCTACGCCAATGGGGCCCATACCGGGT
>VGGT01000267.1 GCA_016868485.1 Bacteroidota bacterium | reverse complement strand
ATCCTTTGGCGTGATCGACGTTCATGAGAATCAGCCCGCGCTTCCGATGACATTCGGCGGGCCAACGGCACAGGCTTAGCGGTCTCCCTTCAGCTTGTTGTGGGCAATCATTCCGCTGAGAACAGCACCAGGAATGCCTTGCCCAGGGTACGTGCTGTCGCCGCATAGGTATAAGCCTGCGAAACCGCTCCTGGCCCCTTGCATTTTCCAAGGTGGGATGTTTGTTTGTTGCGGGTAACCGCCTACGAACCCCCACTTTCTTCCTGTCCATTTTTCCCAAGACTGCGGTCCCGAGTGGTGTAAATAGTCGATTTGACTGCAATCTATTATTCCAGCTTGTTCTACTTCTTTCAAAATGGATTCGATTATGGCCTCGAATGAGTCTACCCACAGATGGCCTGGGTTAGGCCAATGCGTACTGATTGAGGCTGTTGCCCGGCCGGCTGGTGCGCGCGAAGCATCCGTTTCTGGGTGTAATGAGACAAAAATGCTTCGGCTTCCCAATTCCGGAAGGGGCCTTGGAAGATGGATTTGGTGGTGGATGCTCTGTGGAGAAGTCTTGGGTATGTACCCTACACCCAGTTGAAAGGCGCTGTAGAGTTGATCCGAAGTAAAGCAACGACGCGACAGTTCTTGGGTTTTGGGGTGTTGCTTTGGAAGGAGCTCCACCAGGTTATTGATCGGGATCGCTGAGACTATGGCGTCGTGGTGTTCCGCTTCGCTCCCTTCTTTCTCACCGAAAATTCGCCAGCCATGATGCTCAGGAATGAGTTCAGATACCGCCTGTCGCAATATGATTTGCCCGCCTTTGACCCGTATGTAATCCGCCATCTTATCGATCAAGGTCGACATTCCGCCATTCAAATAATAATTGCCGAAAAGGGTATAGGCTAGGGCGGTACATCCGAAAGCCCCATTGACCCCTTTGTGCGTATTTTGTGCAGTGATCAGCAACTGTTCGTCGATGAAACGAATGAAATGCCGGTTGTTGTGCAGGTTGTGGCGACGCAACAGCGCATACATACTGTTCAACACGGGCGGCAAAAGAGCCAATTGCCGCACTTGAACCCGGCGTGCCATGCCATAGAGATCAGTCAGATTTTGTGGTGGGAAAGTTAATTGCCGGGTAGAAACCGCCCAAACCTGCTCGGCAATCCGCATGCATTCCTGCCAAAAGCCCGCCTGATTGTGGGGGCCGAAGTGCATTTCCGCCTCTTGAATCCACTGTTCCAAATGATTGTAGCGGTTAATGACCGCCCCGTCCATGTGCACCTGCATCGGAAGCGCCAGTCGCTCAGCCTCAAGACTGATGCCGAGTGCATGCAACAAAACAGCGAGCGGCATACCTTGATCGAGCCCTACTAATGTGGTGGCGCCCGTTTCGAAGCGGTATCCTTTTCGGGAATACGTACTGCTGCATCCACCGGTCATCCAATTTCGTTCGTAGACGGTGACCGCCGCGCCATCACGGGCGAGCAGGGCAGCGGCCGACAAGCCAGCCATTCCGGCGCCAATCACCGCTACCTTCAAGCCACTGATTGGGGATTCATGAGGTCTTGTATGGCCCCGATTCTTGAAAAGCTGCAGCATAAGAAAGGACTATGGGGTGTATTTTTGTACAAATAACCAACACATGAATTCAATTTCTGTTCGCGATGCGCTTTTAATCAATGATGGTGAACTCCGGGAAGTGAACGTACACATTCAAGACGGTAAGATCTGGCACATCGACCCCATAGGACGCAAGCGGCCCGCCGATCAGGTGATGTCGCTCCAAGGGGCATTCTTGATGCCGGGAGCCATCGACGACCAGGTCCATTTTCGTGAGCCCGGACTCACCCACAAAGGCGAGCTCGCTACCGAATCATGGGCGGCCGTGGCAGGAGGCGTCACCAGCTATATGGAAATGCCCAATACCAAGCCGGCTGCCATCACCATAGAGCGATTGGAGCAGAAGTATGCCCGTGCAGCCGAGGTTTCACCAGCCAACTACACCTTTTATTTGGGCGCAACGCCCGACAACCTAGAGGAATTGAAATCGGCCGATTACAGCCGGATTTGTGGTGTAAAGATTTTCATGGGTAGTTCAACAGGCGATTTGCTGGTGAATGAGGCTGACGCACTTGACGCCATTTTGAGCTCCGTAGGGGCGCTCATTGCCCTGCATTGCGAATCGGATCCCTTGATAGCTGAGCAGTTGAAACACTGGAAGGAACAACTGGGGGAGGACGGATTAACACCGGCGCATCATCCGAAGATTCGCACGCGGGAGGCCTGTTATGCCTCGAGTGCCCAGGCTGTTGAAATCGCGCGCAAATACGGATCACGGATCCATGTGCTGCACATCAGCACCAAAGAGGAGTTGGATCTATTTGATGCAGACCTACCTCTGGCTGAAAAGAGGATTACGGCAGAGGCCTGCGTGCACCACCTTTGGTTTGAAGAAGGCGACTACCCCCGCCTTGGAAATCGAATCAAGTGGAACCCAGCCATAAAATCCTCAGAAGATAGGGCCGCCCTTCGCAACGCATTAAAAGATGGCCGAATAGATGTTGTCGCTACCGACCACGCCCCCCATACCCTGGAGGAAAAAGCCCAGCCCTACTTATCGGCCCCCAGTGGAG